>JBBJNV010000022.1 GCA_037721215.1 Gemmatimonadaceae bacterium | reverse complement strand
AATCTTTCATCATCATCGAATCTTTCATCATCATCGAATCTTTCATCATCATCGAATCTTTCATCATCATCGACTCTTTCATCATCTTCG
Source organism: Gemmatimonadaceae bacterium (assembly GCA_037721215.1). Taxonomy (NCBI): domain Bacteria; kingdom Pseudomonadati; phylum Gemmatimonadota; class Gemmatimonadia; order Gemmatimonadales; family Gemmatimonadaceae; species Gemmatimonadaceae bacterium. The sequence continues at coordinate 79,264 of JBBJNV010000022.1, read as the reverse complement.
AATCTTTCATCATCATCGAATCACGCATCATCATCGAGTCACGCGGCATCGCGCTGTTGCGCGCACCCGCACGCGTTCTCCGCGTTCGGACGGTGTTGCCGCGACCCGATCCCATGTTCATTCCCGTGTCGCTACCCGATGACCTCATCCCCCTGCTGGGAGCATTGTCGCTTGGGCCGAACCCAATGTTCATTGCCGTCAGCAACTCGCGGGCATTGGCGCCAGTGTTGTGTTTCTTGGCGCATGTGGAGACAGCGCGCCGCGTCTCGGCATTCCAGACCCCCGGGGCGCGCTGGTTGCCGCAACTCTCGTCGCGCATCTGCTGCTGAAGTGCGAGAAGCTCTACCTTGCTGATCCCGCCGCGGCTCTGCGCTCCCGCGATTGCAGGGGTCGCAACGAGACAGAATGCAAGCGCCAGTGTTTTTTTAGTCATGGTTACCTCTTCGGTGAATTTTCGGCTATCAGATGACGTTATGAGTTGCAAACGTCGGGCCGCAGATCCGATCGGCCTGCGGACCGGTGTTGATGACCGCGGGCAACGAAACCCAGCGCTATCGGACCAGCATGAGACCCAGAAAGGTGCCGATGGCGAGCGCGGCGATACCACCAATGGCGAGAATCACCGGACTGATTCCCCGCTTCGCACCAGTCGTTGGTGGAACCCCGCCGGGCATCTCATCAGGGAGCGCACTAAGAATCTTCTGCTGCACGTGGATGGGCGTGGTCCGGAGGCGAAGACGTTCGGTCTCGGAGTTGATGCGGGTCCATAGTTCCGCGGTTTCGTTCTCATCGGTCGTGTTCAGGTTGTCGCGGGCTTCGTCTCCGTCAAGCCATGCCTGAACGGCTGGCGTGGCGGGAGGGGTCTTTCGCGAAACCCGTTTCTCGGGGGGAAGCTCTGAGGGCCGGTCCGTCATGCGTACTTCTCCTCCAGTAAGGACTGCAACGCCTCGCGAGCGCGGTGAACCCGCATCTTGAGTGCGCCAACTGTCGTCTCGAGCAGCACAGCCATCTCTTCGTACGATCTGCCTTCCACGTGCCTCATCACAAATGCTTCGCGTAACGATTCCGGAAGCCGGTCGAGAGCGTATTCGAGGTCGGTGCGCAACTCGTTCCGATCCATTTCCTCTTCCGGAGTGGAGAACGCGGATGGCTGATGGTCTTCCTCATAGCTGACGTGCGTCCGCCTGATGTTCTTCAGCCAGTCCTTGCACGAGTTCGCGACGATCCGGAAAACCCACGCGTCGAAACGCCCGCGAACTTCTCCCAGATGCTGGTACGCCTTGATGAACGAGGCCTGCAGAATGTCTTCGGCAACATCGGGGCTGCCGGTCATTCCCAGAGAGTGCCGGTAAAGAGGATCGCTGTAGCGCTGGATAAGGATCCCGAACGAGTCCTTCGAGCCTGCGAGCACCCGGCCGATAATTTCCTGGTCGGGGTCGACCTGCTCAGCTGTTACTTCCGACGTTGCCGTTGTATTCACGCCGCCAGTGTAATGCCATTCACCCGCCGGGGGTAGATTATCATTCGCGGCTTTGTCATTCGTAGCTCACTCCGGGCTCGCGAATACGTTCCAGCCCGCCTGACGGATTGCCGTGCCATGCTCATCGAGCCGCGGCGGAGGCAGCCTCACTGCTCCCGGCACGCTCGGCGCAATTCCGTTGAGTGGCGATGCCCCGCAGCCATTGAGGGCCTCGAGCACCGAATTAACGATACCGGACGGAACTTTCGCCAGGCCGAGTCGTTCGATCCACTCGTTTGCGGGGCGTTTGATCAGTCGTGATTGCATCGCTCTCACGACCCGCTGCCTTGCGGCCAGTCTTCCGGCGTTTGTCGCGAGCATCGGATCATAAGCTGCACCATCCAATCCCAAAGCAGTGGCGCATGCTTTCCACTGCGCATTGGTGCCAACACCAATCACAATCGGCCGGTCAGCAGTTTCGAACAACTGATACGGAACGAGGTTGGGATGCTGATTCCCCCAGCGGGCGGCATCGATTCCGGTTACCAGCGAATTCTGACCGACATTGGCGAGGGCTGCCCGTGCGCTCGCGGCCAGTGAGATGTAAATACGTCGAGCCGCAGTATCGGGAGCTTCACCAGGCGAAGAAGAACGGCCGGCAAGCAAGGCGGCGAGGATGGCTATCGCGGCGTCCTTGCCCGCAATGATGTCGGCAAATGCGACGCCGGCCCGCATTGGGGAACCCAAGGGATCGCCGGTAATGGACATCCATCCACTCTCCGCCTGTACCACCAGATCGTACCCAGCCCGGTCGCTGTCCTTCCCAAATCCGGTAATCGTGCACCAGACGAGGCTGGCGTGCGCGCTCAGAAGCTGGTCTGGATGGACGCCTCTCCGTTCGAGCGTTCCCGGAAGAAAATTGTCAACGACGACATCGGCACCGGCAATCAGCTCGAGGAGAAGGTCGCGGTCCGGAGGCAGGTCGAAGTCGATGGCGATGCTTTTTTTGTTGCGATTGGTTGAAAGGAAGTATGCACTCTCGCCCCGATCATCGAATGGAGGACCCCAGGCGCGGGTATCGTCGCCTGTTCCAGGACGCTCGACCTTTATGACGCGGGCGCCAAGGTCGCCGAGCATCATCGTACAGAGGGGACCAGCCAGGACTCGCGACAGATCCAGAACTTTCGCGGCTAGTGGCATCTTATGTCGTTATAATGGTGTCTATATGGCGTGTCAATGATTGAATATTGGCCGCTAATCGGGTGCCGCAGAGGTAAACCGCCGTTGGCTGCAACCCCTGTTGGTATTGCCGAACAGCAGGTTCCACTCCACCTCATACTTACTTGCTTTAGTCACGAACAATCATATACTTAGCGCCGTTCCAGGCCTCCGTGGGCACATGTCGAGGTTTGGATATCCAGCTCACTCACAGTATCTGCCGACCGGATTAATCAGGAGTGTTTGATGGCCGAGAGCGAAAAGTTGTTTGAGCCTGTTGTTCCTTCTGCTCCTGCGGCCGCTGTTCCTTCCTCGCCTTCCCTTCCCGTGCCGGGGGCAGTTGTTCCCCTGCCTGAGGACGCTCCGGCTCCGCCGAGGCGCAGCCCGGGTCATCGAGGTGCCGACGTCAAGGACACCGTCGCCGAGATGGCGGCAAAAGCGCATGAAATCAGTCTTGAGGCAGGCAGCAGGATGGCTGCGGCCATGAAGGATGTCGTGAATGCGGCGGCTGGCCTCTCCGGCTTCGTAATGGAAAGCGCGCGCGATCTTGTTCAATTCATGGTGCGTCGCGGGCAGATGACGCAGGATGAGGCGGACAAGCTGATAAGCCAGGTGGAGGAGCACCAGCCGAAGCGAAAGTCTGTAGCGGCTCCGGCGCAGGTGGCCGGCAAGTCTCCGACGGTCTCCGTCAAAGTTCCGCCAGTGGCTGTCACGCCAGCGCCTGCGGCCATCAAATCTTTTGCCGGCGATGCGGCTTCCGGTGCCCGGTCAGAACAGCCGAGGCGGGCAGCTTCTGAAAAGGCTGTTTCGGTCCGGCCGGTTGTTGTCAAAGGTGCTCCTGGAATATCAGGTGCCGGTGTCCGAACCGCGACCAAAAAAGCAGTGGGTGGGGGTGCAAAGGCAGCAGCCAAGCCGGCAGCAAGGAAGGTGGCGGCCAAGGCGAGCAAGACGGGCAAGCCTGCGCGTAAGGCGGTACAGGGCAAGGCTGCGTCGAGTAAGGCGGCGCAGAAGAAGCCACCGGTGAAAAAGTCAGCCGCCGGGAAGGCGGTGAAGTCCGCTCCGAAAAGGCAATCGGCGGTCAGCTCCGCAAAGGCGAAGCGAAGGTAAAGGGCCGGTGTCGTCAGCCGTGACTGCGGGGCGGAATCGCATCGCCCGCGGTGACGCGGTGGCGTTGACTCAGGCGCTGGTGCAGGTCGATTCCCGCAATCCCTCGCTGTGTGACGGCGCCCCCGGTGAGGCCGAGGTTGCGCGGGTGCTCGGGCGTGTTCTCGAGGATTGGGGCTTTGACGTCGAGTTTTCCGATGCCGCGCCTGGTCGCCCGAATGTTGTCGCCCGGATTGGACCCGCGGATGCTCCCGCCTTGATGTTTGCGGGCCATCTCGACGTTGTGGCGATCGAGGGCATGACGCACGCTCCGTTCGATGCGCGGATTCGCGATGGCAGGATTTACGGCCGGGGCTCTTGTGACATGAAGGCCGGCATCGCGGCGATGTGCGCGGGTGTTATCCAGGCATACGACATGGCGGGTCCGGCCAAGCGCCAGATCGCGATTGTTGCAGTTGCCGACGAGGAGTACGAGAGCCTGGGAATGCGGGCGCTGTTAGCCAGCGGCGTGACCGCGGAAGCGGCGGTCGTCACCGAGCCAACGTGCCTTGCGATCTGCCCGGCTCACCGGGGTTTTGCATGGATAGAGGTGGAGTTCAGCGGCCGCGCCGCTCACGGCAGCCGGTACGACATCGGCATCGACGCGATCCGGCATGCCGGGCTGGTACTTGCCGAGCTGGACGAGCTCGACAATGGCGGGCTGACGGGAATTACGCACCCCCTGTTGGGCAGGGCCTCGCTGCACGCCGGAACCATTCACGGGGGGATCGGCATGAATACCTACCCTGATGCGTGTCATCTGACGATCGAGCGACGCACGCTTCCGGGTGAGTCTGCCGATGCCGCGATGCATGAAGTTTACGATGCGTGCGAGCGGGTCCGCGCCAGGAGGCCCGGGCTCGACGCGCACATTAGATTGACCGTTGCTCAAAATCCCAGCGATGTGGCGGTCGATTCTCCTGTAGTAGGGCGGCTGAGGTCTGCGTTGAGTGCGGAGTCGGTCCCGGTACTTATAGAAGGGCTGAGTGCATGGACCGATGCTGCTCTGCTCAATGAGGCGGGCATCCCCGCGATTTGCTTCGGCCCCGGGAACATTCTGCTGGCGCATTCCAACGAGGAATTCGTTCCGGTTTCGGAAATCGAGGTGGCTACGAGGGTGTTGGGGAGGGTGGCGCGGGATTGGCTGTTGGAGACCACGTGAACCATTTGACGTTCAGGCAGTACGATGCTCTTGAGAGTGCGATTGTGCATGCGCGGCGCGTGGCCATTTTCAGGCGGGGGACTGAGTATATCGTCGTCCCTCAGCGTCTGCGAACGGCGGACGCGCGCGAGGCGGTGGACGTGCTCCATCCCACGACGGGCGAGGAGATGACGCTGTTTCTGGATGAAATCGAGCGGCTCGAAGTCGTCGCAACGTGAACTTCGACCTTTTTCGTGCGGGTCTGCCGGTGGAGCCTGTGCATGTCGGCGACCCGGCGCTCGTCGCGATCTATGCCGATGAATCGTGTCTCGGAAACGGGCGCGACGGCGACAATCCTGGTGGCGCTGGGGGGCTGGTCGAGATGGTCGATCCGGGGACCGGCAATCTTCACCGGTGGGATTACTGGGTTGCGGAGCGGGCAACTACGAACAACCGGATGGCTTTGCGTTCGGTGATCGAGGCATTTGGTGAACTGTCAGGCATGAACCGTCCGTTCCGCGTCGTCTTCACGAGCGATTCGAAGTACATCGTCGAGGGAATGCGCTCCTGGGTGGCGGGTTGGATCAGGCGCGGCTGGCGCCGACAGGGTGGTGCAATTGAAAATCTGGCGTTGTGGAAGGAAGCGGTTGCTTCTGTTGGTGCGTATGAGTGCCGGTGGGAATGGGTTCGTGGCCATAACGGACAGCCTCAGAATGAATACGCAAACCATCTGGCCACGCGCGCGGCCGCGGAACAATCGAATTCCGGTGGGTTACGGCCTTCGGACTTCGACAACTGGCTCGCCGAATGGCGAACGAAGAAGAATGGATCGAGGGACATGGCACCCTTTCCGGACCCGGAAACATTCAAGGCGAGCCCGAGAGCATGGACGATCTAGATCGTGTTTTCCATCGGCTGGTGAGCAACATCCGACACCGGCATCCAGAGTACCTTACGCTGCCCTTCACTGTGCAGGAGTTATACGAAACTCTAATTCCGTACCGTCATCATCGACGTGAACTCGGGATCGAGACCAACCAGGATTATGAGATCGCGGTGACCCGGCTTCTGTCGGGTGAGAGGGACTATCTCCATGCTGACCCGGCAATGCGCGACAAACTTCAGGCGGAGGTCAAGGCGTCGAACATGGATCCAGGCGCGTTTCGCGAATTCGCCGGGTCCAAGGTATCGCTTGCGCCTGAAGCCTTGCGGCGGATCAAGGCATTAACCGCTTCTGCCGACGGTGCGCAGAACGATGCGCCGGACGGCGCGGCTCAGGCGTCCCAGGCGCCGCCCGAATCTGCCGATGGGGTTGAAGACGGGCCCGCCGGGTCAGGTTCACAGCCGGCGGTCTCTGCCACATTTCCCGTATCGGGGGCACCGCCGGTGCTCCCTGCCCCCTCCACGCCCCCTGCGCCTCCCGCGTCTCAGGCAGGGATCGGCGGCTCTGCGCTGTCGTCGATGATGCAGTCCCCGGTCGCCGAGGGGTGCCGGTTCTGCGGGGGTACGCTTCCCGATGGCAGGAATGCGGTGTATTGCCCGCACTGCGGAAACAATCTTTCGGTTTCTCGATGCCCGGCGTGTGGGAGTGAGTTGGACTCCGGCTGGAAGTTCTGCGCGACTTGCGGGAGGACGGTAGGCTGAGACGCGGTCCGGCGGTTGCTTTCGAAACACAATGGTGCTATCGCTCGCAAGATACCCGTCCCACAGGGTTAGGTAGTAATCTACCCCCTTGGGCCGATACCCCGCTGCCCGCCGCCCGGTGACAACAAGCCCCCAAGTAGTATTCCTCTCTGCCGTCCGCTCCCCTTTCGGCACCTACGGCGGCGCACTCCGGGACGTGACTGCTGTCGACTTCACCACCCGCGTCGCCAGTGCTGCAATCGCACGAGCCGGCATCGAAGCCACCGACATCGACAGCACGATACTCGGCAACGTCCTCTACACCTCGCCAGACTCGATCTATTTTTCCCGCCACGTCGCACTCAAAGCGGGATGCCGAACGGAGGCACCCGCATTGACCGTAAACCGCCTCTGCGGCTCCGGTTTTCAGGCGGTGATCACCGGGGCACACGAGATTCTCCTCGGCGAATCGAACGTCTGCCTCGTTGGCGGAGCCGACTCGATGTCCCAGGCCCCCCACATTGCCCGCGGCCTGCGCTGGGGCACCGCACTTGGTAAGTCTCCGCCGCTCGAAGACAGCCTCTGGGAAGCGCTCCGCGATTCACACGCCGGACTCGCCATGGCAGAAACGGCCGAGAATCTCGCTGAACAATATGGACTCGACCGGCAGATGGTCGACGAGTTCGCACTGCGATCGCAGCAGCTCGCACGAGACGCGTGGGAAAGAAACGCATTTGCCGACGAAGTGGTCGCACTCGATGTCAAAAACCCGAAGACTCGTCAAGCCGAAGTGTTCGAGCGCGACGAGCACATGCGGCCGGATAGCACTCCCGAAGGGCTGGCAAAACTAAAGCCGGTGTTTCGCGAGGGCGGCGTCGTCACCGCTGGAAACGCATCCGGGATTGGCGACGGAGCCGGAGCTATGGTCATCTCCAGTGCCCGGTTCGCGAGCGAGCGCGGGCTCCAGCCTCTCGGGCGGCTCGTATCGTGGGGACTCGCCGGCGTGGATCCGAAGATCATGGGCATCGGACCCGTTCCCGCCACACGGAACGCGCTCGCATCGGCAGAAATGACCCTCGACGATATTGATCTGATCGAGGTGAATGAAGCCTTTGCTGCGCAGGCATGCGCCGTTGAGCGTGAACTCAAAATTCCGCGGGAAAAACTCAACACCAGCGGCGGGGCGATTGCGCTGAGCCATCCCCTTGCCGCATCCGGTGCGAGAATTACGGCCCATCTACTGCATGCACTCCGCGCAGAGGGCAAGCGCTACGGTCTTGGCTCCGCCTGCATCGGTGGCGGCCAGGGAATAGCGCTCATCGTTGAATCGCTGCAGTAACCCGGGCCGAATCACATGATGGGGATTTCGAAACGACGGGTCTTCCGATCCTCGAAACCCGTAATCAGCAGAGACACGACTAATCGGAGCCGACCAATGCAATCAACAGTTGCCAAACGCATCGCCCTGCTGGCGAGCTTTGCGTCACTTACCGCCTGCGCTTCCGCGAGAGGTACGCCCGGCCCCGGCACAGGTGCGGGCACTGTCGACCAGGGCCAGGGCGTCGTCGACGTCGTCTGGCCGGTAAGGACCCGCGAACACGTCGATCTCTGGCTCCACGGCTTCGCGATGCTTCAGGACGATACGACTCTCGTCCCCTACTTCAGGCGCGGCTACAAGACCGAGCTTACATCGCTGAAGAACCGCGGTAATGTCACCAGCCAGCTCGACGTCAACACGGCGCGTCTTCGAACCCGCTTCGCGCAGAACCCGCAGATCGTCAACGCCCAGTTCATCGCTCTCTATTTCGAGACCACCGACGAGATGTTTCAGGCGATTGACTTCTTCATTCGCGCCGAGGGTGAACCGCGTGCCGCGCGCGATCAGCAGACGGCGTCGTTGATTGCTTTACTGGCGGGCTACTTTCCCTCGCCGAGTGACCGCGACTGGCTTCGGCTCTTCTCTCAGTCGCTTCGCGACGAGCACAACCGGTTCTACAGGGCGTACTGGCAACAGCAGCAAAGCGAGCGCAGCGCAGTGCGGGCGGCGGTCGACAACCTCTGGCAGAATACCTACCGGCCGCGCGTGCAGCGTTATCTCAACAACACCAGCCAGGCCGCGGGCGAAGTGCTCCTCTCCATGCCGCTCAACGGCGAAGGACGCACACTCTCGGCGGGTAAACGGCAGAACGCGACAGCCGTCACTTATCCGCTGCGCGCGGCAGATGCGATCGAAGCGATCTACGTGATAACCCATGAGATTGTGGGGTCGATTGCCGGGACCGCAGTGAGCGATAACGTCACTCAGAATGACCGGCAGGAGGGACGCGCCGACCGATACACCTCTGCCGCCGCTGTGCGCGCGGGGCTGATACTGTTGCAGAAGACTTCTCCGGAACTCGCCGACGGATACGCCCGCTATTACCTGCGTTCGGCCAACCGGAGCGTGGGCAGCAATCCTGCGAATTCGCTGGCTCTCGCGTTTCCTCTGCCGGACATTATCCGCGACGCGATTTCACGGCAGATCGACGTTGTGCTGGGAGGGATTTAGCCGGCGCGCGCCGGCATTGACGCAAGGCTTACAAGAAACAACGTGGGCCTCCAACGCGACTGCGCGTCGCGAGGCCCACTCGACTCACGCCATGCCCAGTTGCTCCGAGGCCATCGCCGTGCCTTTCACCCGTGACTCGATCTTTTGAAACGCGATGTCGCGGGCAACGTCCGGCGAGCCGTGCTTCGGTTTCACGTCGATACTGAAAGGCGAGAACCCGCAGTCATCAGTGGAGCCAAGCCGGTCTTTGGGAATGTACTTTGCCGCCATTACCAGATCGTCGCGCACCTGCTCCGGGGTCTCGACAACCGGGCTAAGCGGATTGATTACGCCGATGAAGCACACCTGCGGAACACCGTTCGCGTCGGCGCGGCTGTGTTCGCCGATCAGCTTGTAGACGCGCTCCTTGTCCTTTTCGCTCGCCAGCTGAATCAGGAAGTAGCCCGCGTTCATCTTGAACATGCTCGGCAACATCTCAGCGTAATCGACCTCGTCGCTGTGAGTTGAATCGCAGTCTCCCCCGGGACATGTATGAATGCCGATGTCCTTTCGCTCCTCGGGCGAGAACCGGTCGATCACGCGGTTGTTGAGCTCGACAAACTGCTCGAGCATCTTGCGTCCCGTCCACGGATTCCTCGGATCATTCTTGCAGGCCAGCCGCCCTTCCGTAAAATCGATCGACACCCGCTCTGCGCCGGCCGCAAAACACTGCCGGATATCCTTTTCGCACTCGTTACACAGATCGTCGAGGAACTGCTCGCGGGAGTAACCTTCAATCTCCCCGTCCAATGGATACAGGAGAGACAGCATCGAGGGAGCGATGACGGCCTGCTTCATCGGCTTCGTGGCGAACCCGATGGACTGTTTGAGCAGGTCCGACGCGTAGGTCTTGTACCTGAAGGGTCCGCCGGTGAGGCGCGGCAGCTGCCGGTGGTGGCCGTCGGTGAAGATTGCAAAGTACTGCCCGTCTCCAGCGAGATTTGGGGCGAGTCCGGTGCCCGCCAGCGTGTCCGCGAGCGGATACGTCGCGAAGCTCGACACCCGCTGCTCTCCATCCGACACGATCGGCGCTCCCGTCGCCTCCATGCGCTCCACGGAATCACGCGCCGCGGCATCCTGTTCGCGCGTCAAGTCCTCGCGGGTGATTTTTCCGGCGTCGTAGTCGGCGATCGCCGCCTGCAGTGTGGTCGGTCGCGGGAGCGATCCGACGTTCTCGGTGGGTATGGGCACTCGTTTTTCTCCTCTCTCTCTCGACGGCATGAAGTTCGAAACCTGCGGGGTCAGAATATGCGACAGGTGAGCGAAGCCTGCTATTTGCGGCTGATCCGGAGTCGGCTGTGTCGCGCGGTTTACGGTGCTCTCGACACTTTGATCCGCATGGGAATCACCGTGTCGCCCCAATGCATTCGAAGGACCGTAGAGTCCCTCCCCACCACCGGAAAATAGTAGGCGAGCGATTCCATATGCGCGCCCTTCTCCGGCGTCACCATTACGCGCAGCACATCTGTGCGCTCGCCCGGGTACGGCGTATGAAACACCCGCGACGCCGAGTTGAGGATGACGGTCCAGGGAGCGTTGGCTTGGGGAATCAACCATATCGAATACTCGCCCCGCCTGAGTGGCTTGCCCTCGAAGACGACGTCCTTGCTGAAGCGAATGTGTGTCGCCGAGTCGGCTCCGGGGTGCCATGGGCGCCCGGTTCTCACCAGCGCCGGGCTGTCGGTTCCGAACAGTAGACGGCCGCGCGCCGTCGGACGATTGTAACTGACGCTGATGTCGGTGTAGCTCACGCGCTGGCTGACTTCGCCATGCTGGCTGAAAGGAACTCCCTGAGCAGTCGCGTGGTTCGCCGGCACCGACATCAGGGCCGCCAGAAGAGCCGCGAGCTTCATCCTGCTTCTATTCATGTGTCTCCTCTCCATCCGTGCATCCGTGATCCAAAGATCTGGATAGTCCGATCCGAATCCAGACTTATCGACTCTAGGCTCTCGTCGAAAGGTGCCACCCGCGTGTCGATCGGTCTACCCGATTTGACGCTTTCGATTTGATACAGTATTCTGAAAATGCCGCCGGGGGAAGTTGGCGCAAACCACTGCCAGGGGATTAGTCATGCTTTCCATTCCGTTCTGGACCCTCCTGCTTGCAACTGCACAAGCATCGGCGGCGCCCGTCGATTCGGTCCCACTTTACACAGATCTCGGGACTCATCACATGGGCATCAGTACACCGGTGCCTGCGTCGCAGCGTTACTTCGATCAGGGAATTCGCCTTGTCTACGGCTTTAATCACGCCGAAGCGGTGCGAGCATTCAGCGAAGCCGCGCGGCTGGACCCGGACTGCGCCATATGCCATTGGGGCTCGGCGCTGGCGCTGGGTCCGAACATCAACGCACCCCTGGATTCCACGGGAGGCGTGCAGGCATGGGAACATCTCGGAAAAGCGCTGGCACTTCGGAGCAAGGCGACACGGCGCGAGCGCATGCTGATAGATGCGCTCGCTCACCGGTACGCTTCACCACCGCCCGCGAGTCGCGCGAAGCTGGACTCGTCGTACGCCCGGGCGATGCGTGATGTTGCGGCTCAGTATCCGGATGATCTCGACATCGCGACGCTGTACGCGGAGTCGGCGATGAACCTGAGACCGTGGGCATACTGGACCAGGGAGGGCAAGCCATATCCCGGCACGAAGACGATTCTCGCACAGCTCGAGCGCGTTCTGACGAGGAATCCCGATCACCCGGGCGCCTGTCACTATTATATCCACGCTGTCGAAGCTGTAGTGCCCGAGAAGGCCGTGCGATGTGCGGAGCGGCTCGCTTTACTGATGCCGGGCGCGGGGCATGTAGTGCACATGCCGGCGCATATTTACATCCGTGTCGGCCGCTACGCGGACGCGATTGAGAGCAACATTCACGCAGTGCACGCCGACGCGGCTTACGTCGCCAGCGAAAGGCCTTCTGGCATTTATCCGATGGCGTACTATCCGCACAACTACCACTTCCTCTCAATGGCAGCAATGATGGCTGGGCGCAGCAAGGAAGCGGTGGAGGCAGCGCGGAATCTCCGCGATCGCGTTCCTCCGGAGGTTGCACGGCAGGTCCCGCCTCTCGAGCCTTTGCTTGCCTACGTTCATCAGACACTGGCCACGTTCGGACTCTGGGACGACGTGCTGCGCGAGGCGCCTCCGCCAGGCGATCTCCGGCTTTCTTTCGGCCTCGCGCACTACGCGCGCGGAGTCGCATTCGCCGCGAAGCGCGACTGGCCGGCGGCCAGTGCGGCACTCGACACAGTGGCGGCCATCGCGCGCGGCACGTCCCCCGCTGACCGGACGGCAATGGCTTCAGGCGCCGGCGAGAACAAGACCATCATGGAGATCGCAGTGCACGCGCTTACCGGCGAAATCGCGTACCGCGTCGGTCGGTTCGCTGATGCGGTCACCCACTTCCAGATGGCGGCGGACATGGAGGACAGCTTCAATTATACAGAGCCGCCGCAATGGCAGGCGCCCATCCGCCGGTCACTCGGTGAGGCGCTTCTCAAGGCGGGGCGCGCGGCGGACGCGGAGCGGGCGTACAGGCAGGATTTGCTGCGATTCCCGGAAAACGGCTGGGCGCTCCGCGGGTTAGCCGCGAGCCTCCGCGCGCAGTCGAAGACGAAGGCGGCCGATGCTGCCGACGCGCGCTTCCGGCGTGCATGGCACCGTGCCGACGTGGTGCTCGCGGGCTCGAGACTCTGACGGCGGTCGATCCGACTTAGCGGTCTTGCGCCGGCTCGTCCTCCGTTGGCAGGCGATCGAGCGCGGGCCTGTCGAGATATCGCTCGTTCGGCACGACTCCGTGAAGCTCAAGGGATGCAGGATAGTCGAAAACATTATATGGAGCCGGCGGGTGGGCGCAACCGTCAGATACGGGCGTACTCGTGAACCGTGCGCGCCGAGATAACGTCGCCTGTGTGGCGGGTCTTTTTGGGCTCGACGAGCATCAGGTGGACTTCATCGAGCGCTACTGGGCGATGTTCGACTCCTTTGGGAATGACGGCTAGCTCGCCGGGCTCCAGCGTGATGGAGCCATCCCGCAGCTCAATGGTGAGGGTTCCACGGATTACCATGAAAAGCTCGTCTTCGTCCGCGTGTTTGTGCCACACGAATTCGCCTTGCAGCTTGGCGAGCAGTACGTGGTTCTCGTTGAGGTCTGCGGCGATTTTCGGACTCCAGTGATCGTTGAAGAGATCGAATTTGTCGGAGAGGTTGAGTTTGGAGATCATGTGTCAGCAACAAGGTGTGATTTCGCACCGCTCGAACTGTCTGCTATCGGTGCGGTTTGACGCATCGCGGTCGTTGGATTATCGAGCATGGGCAGCCGATCCTTGTCGGGCGCCGCCTGTTCCGTCCACTACGCGGATCGACATTGTTGCAAGCAGAAGAACTCCGTTGCCAGTGAGCGCCTGGCGGTTGAGCGTGCCTGTTGCAGTACGGCGCTGGCGGCTTGCGACCCCAACATTAGCCCTCATCCGCGTCGTCGGTCGCTTCGATCACGTCAACACTGGTGGAGCCAATGCTCAGGAAGTCGTGGCCGGCAAGCATTAGCCAAGTCCCGTCCGGTTGGCGCCGGCACGAAACGACCCGTGGGTACTGCCGACCGGAAAGATCGCGCGCGAGTGCCTGCTCATCCGGCGGCAGATGCGCGAGCCACTCGCCGGCGTCGCCGGACCACTCGTCTGTAGAATCGCGCTCGCGCTGATACACGATGTGGGCGATCACATCGCCGTCGGCGACAGCTCCCAGTGCAACGTAGTTGTGCATGCCAGATGCTTGCTCGAGCGAAAGTGTTGCAGCGGCCTCGGAAATGTTCCCGTCGTCGGCCATACGCCTGACCTGGCGCTGAAAGGACCGCCCCTCGATCCACTCAACGAACGCCTCGGCTGGGCTGAGCCTCAGCAGGTCCGCCAAGCTGGCGACGCCAGGCAATTGCTCACGAAGCTGACGCTCGGGATCGGAATGCTTCCGGTGCTGCGCCAGCATGTATTCGGCCGCCTCGCGCGGCATGCCGGGCCAGTTGCGCAGATAGAACTCAACGGAGATCTCCCGCTGAGATTCGGAGGGCGTTACCTGTTCGATAAGGTGGCGATGGAAGCCAGCAACGCTTGCGGGGTCGCAGAGGGCCGCAGCGGCGGGCCAGTCCGCTCGGTTGAGCGCGTCGGCCGCGGCCGTGAATAACGCGATTGGGTCAGTGTGCGTCATGGAGCCTCGCGTTTCATGACGCGCGACCTAGGTCCTTCAAGTTCCCGCTGATCCAGTCGCGCATTCGACGCCGATGTTGGGAGGTCGCGCGCTCATGATCCTGCAGTTGTGATATGCGAAGCAGAAGCTTGCGTGGTTCGATTAGTCCTTCAGCGAGAAGTATACGGACGAAGTCTTTATCCCTCTCGCGCCATGCGACAAGCTTGCTCACCGCCAAGTCATGCGCTTCGAGACACCATCCCGTCTTGTCTCGGGTGTTATTGCTGCGCACTGCAATCGCGCGTCGCTCCCAGCCACTGGGAAGGGTTGCGGCCTCGATCCCGACACCGTGCACGTAGAATCCATAGGTTTGATGGAATAGCGACAGCTCACCAAGATTAGCGTCGATAGCATCAGTCATGTTTGCTGCGCTCACGGGGGCCATGTCAGCCTCTCCGGACTGCCTCAATGATGACGGAGCGTCTGGGTATTGTCCGAGGATTGACTGAGAGCCGAATACGTAAACGGCGGCGTCTCCAGAAACATCGCAGGCGGCTCGAATTGCGTGCTCGAGTTCTTCACGTGTCACATTACCCCTTACCTGGTTCGACGCTCAACGCGAATGGCTGCCCGAACTTCGCCGTCATTCTGCGCCGAAAGCACGGCTTTCCGCTCACGCGGCGTGAGTAAATCGAAGGCGGGGAGGGTCTGGCGAAGCCGATCAGCGCGTTCACCCCGCTCCGTGAGAAACCGCTGAAGGCGGCTGGGCGACATTGTCGAAAAGATTCTTATCCATTCCTGAAGTTCCCGTTGCTCCTGGGGGGAAGCACTCTTCGCGCGCTTCATAAGCTGGCGCCGTGCTAACCGTGCGAGGCTGGGATCCCATCTCAGCTTTGCGGCAACTCCAACAGCGAGTCGGCGCGCGTTGCTGTCGTGATCCTGGTGCATGCGACTTTTGCGCGACGGGCGCACTTGGTCATTGACCAGTGATGCAGGAGGAACACCGCTCAGGAGGATGACGTCGCTCAGAGTGTCCAATACTTCCTGAGGCCTGGCACTCAGCTCGCTTCGAGTTTGAGCATGGACCTCGAACTGAACATCGAAAACTTTCTCAATACTCTCGAGTTCTTTTGATATGCGATCGACCATCGCAGGAAGGGTTTTTGGATGACTGAGCACAAACAGTGGTATCGAATCCAGGAGACGATCTTCGTTTGCCAGAACCGGGCCCTCCACCCAGGCTGCTATCGGTGGGGGTTGCACGTCCCGTAGATGTTCGCGAAGGGTTTCAATGAGTTGTTCGACCCGACTGCGTTCTGCCTGAAAAAGCGCCGCCAGTGGTCTTGCAAGTGGATGAGATTTGCGAAAGCTGACTTGCCGCAGTGCACCTGCGCCCACGAATGCAACGACGCCGGTTTCTTCCAGCCCTTTCAAGACGGGGTACACGCTGGTACGGCCGAGCCGGGCGCGGCGTGCGAGCTCCCCTGCCGCAAGCGGTATGCCCGCCATCACAAGTTCTCGGAGCACGCGTACGTTCGCCTGCGCCCCGAGAATGGAATTCAATGGGGCACGAAGTGCCGATTGGGGTAGGCGGGCCTTCACGAAATGGGTTGGATTGAAGAGTCTCGTGTCTGTCATAACATACGTATGTCTTGTTTAGCAGACAAGTGTCTTATGAAATAGACAATCGGAATCTGGGGTGTAAAAAGTCGAACTCCCGGTTTTTCGCCTCCCCCGGGATGTCAGAGGCATAACTGGTGTTGTTCTACGTACATTTGTTTAGCGAACCGCCGGGCTGAGCACTCCGCAGGACACCACGCGATCCCGATCGGCCCGCGATGCAAGCGCGATGACCGAATGAACCGGGCCAGCCGGAATGGACATTGGAACCGTTAGCGAAAGCTCTCCGGTTCCATCGGACCGCGCGCTGATTACACGGTACACTGCCTCGAGACCCAGAGCCGGCCCACCCTCGCCGCACTGACCGGCGCGAATTTCCCACGGCAGCTCTGAATTCATCGGCGCGCCGCGGATCGAGATCACCACGCGCGATCGGTCGGTGCCAGACGGCGTCAGCTGCACGGTACCGAACACCCGGGAGTTAACGGCGTTGAGCGTGGCCACAAGTGGAGATGCTGCAACGCCAACTGAGGCCGCTGGATCATCAGCGCCGGAGGCTGCCGGAGCAGAGGCACAGGCTGGCACGACGAGGCACGACCCGAGCGCCCAACCCCGCGACCGGGCAGCGCACTTAACTTTATGCGTGATGCCCGACGATTCATCGAACCTCCCTGCGAAAAGCGCTCCGCTCAACCGCACCGCCATCGAGCGCGTACTGGCTCGTGCCGCCGAGCTGCAGGTCGCGAACTCCGGCGCAGACGCGAGCGAGATGCTTACCGAATCGCAACTCATAGAGATCGGGAAGGAAGCGGGCATCAGCCAGACCACTCTCACGCAGGCACTGGCCGAGGAGCGGTCGAGAATCGATGTACAGGAGGAACAGGGGTTCGTCGCCGGCATCACCGGTCCGGCAATCGCAACCGCATCCCGTGTCGTGCGTGGCACTCCCCCTCAAGTACTCAGCGCTCTCGACAACTGGATGCAACGCGAAGAATGTCTGCGGCTCCAGCGCCGCTTTCCCGATCGCATCACATGGGAGCCCAAATCAGGGTTTCTGGATACGATCCAGAAAAACCTCAACATCAGCGGTCGCGGCTATCATCTCTCGCGCGCCAGCCAGGTCGCGGGCACGGTGGTCCCTGTGGATGCCCATCGGGTTCTCGTGCGACTCGATGCGGATATCTCCGAAAGCCGCGCAGCTCGCGTCCGAGTCGCGGGCTCGGCGCTTGTGGCGGGGATCATTGGCAGCGGTGCTGTCGCGACCCTTGGCGCAGCACTGGTTGTGCCTGAGCTCGCGCTCTGGCTTGCGGCAGCCGCTGCACTTCCGACACTCGCCGGTGCGGGCGCTGGCTACCAGATAGGGAAAGGTCACCGCCAGCTCGTCCTGAAGGCACAGATGTCACTCGAGCAGACGCTGGATCGCCTTGAACACATCAGCTCCCCACAGAGAATCAAGTGAGCGAAATCAGAAAGGTTGGAGTACTCGGCGGTGGACTGATGGGGAGCGGCATCGCGCAGGTGTGCGCACAGGCGGGGTTCGAGACGATTGTGAGAGAGATATCGGACCCGCTCGCCGAAACATCCCGCAGGAGCATCGAGAAAGTCCTCGGCAAGGGGATCGAGAAAGGAAAGGTCACTCCGGAGGAACGCGATGCAGCATTGGCAAAACTTGCCTTCACGAGCGACATCGGCGCGCTCGGCGAATGTGACATTATCCTCGAGGCAATTGCCGAAGATCTGACGCTCAAGAATGGGTTGTTGAAAGAGCTGAATGACATGTGTAGCGGGGAAACGATATTTGCCTCGAATACCTCGAGCCTTACGATTGCGGCAATGGCCGCGGCGAGTGGGCGACCGGATCGTATGCTCGGCCTCCATTTCTTCAATCCCGTTCCGCTGATGAAACTGGTCGAAGTGGTGCGCACGATTACCACCAGCGACGAGACAGCCACGACGGCGTTCGGCTTTGTGCAGACGCTTGGGAAAGAACCGATCCAAGCAAGGGACAGCTCGGGATTCGTCGTCAACCTGCTGCTCGTTCCTTATATGCTCGATGCGATTCGCGCTCTCGAGGGTAACGTTGCGACTGTCGCGGACATCGATAAGGGAATGCAGCTCGGCGCGGGCCATCCGATGGGACCATTTACCCTGCTGGATTTCGTCGGGCTCGACACCTGCTACAACATCGCGGAGATCATGTTCAGCGAGTACCGTGAAAAGCGCTACGCGCCGCCGCCGCTGCTCAAGCGGATGGTTCTTGCCGGGATGTTCGGACGTAAATCCGGGAAAGGCTTTTATGATTACGCAGAAGATCCGCCGCGGGTAAGCGCGCTTGGATTGTGACCGCCTGTCACCTGCCTCCTCGCGATCTTCGCGGAGTGTATCGTGACGACCCGGATGCGCGGGCGGTGTACTCGGAAGCGGCGGGTATTGGCCGGATAGTACCGGCCGCGGTCTGCGTTCCCGCTGACGCCAACGATGTGATCACCATCGTGCGGTGGGCAAGCGAGCGATCATTGACGCTTATCCCGCGCGGATCGGGGACAAGCATGGCGGGTGGGGCTATTGGGCCCGGTGTGATTGTCGACCTTAGCCGGATGAACCAGATCGGCGAGGTTGACTGCGAGACGCGCAGTGTGTGGGTGGGACCGGGCGCGTTGCGTGGGGCGACGAACGAAATAGCCGGGACGCACGCCCTTCGAATTCCGGTCGACCCGTCGAGCGGCAACTATTGCACGATCGGCGGAATGGCATCGACAAACGCCGCTGGCGCACGGACCCTCAAATATGGCGCGACCCGGCCATGGGTACTGGCGCTCGACTGTGTGTTCGAGGATGGATCCCGGGCCACGATCGCCCGTGGGGAACCGTTGCCTGAGGGCGTGCCCGCGATCGAGCGTTTTCTCCGCGAGGCGCGGGACGGGATTATTGCCGCAACGCGCTCTGAGCCACTCGACCATCGCGGCGTCTGCAAGGAGTCATCCGGGTACGGCCTCAACGAGTACGCTGCCAGCGGCGAGCTTGTCGATCTGCTTGTCGGGAGCGAGGGCACGCTGGTGGTCATCGTGGGTGTGAAGCTCAGTCTCATACCGCTCCCTGGCGCAACGAGCGGTGTGCTCGCCGCGTTTGCTTCGCTGGAAAGTGCGGTGAGTGCGGCGGCGGAAGCGAGAGCAAGCGGATCCAGCGCGTGTGAGCTGCTCGACCGCACATTTCTGGACGTTGCCTCAGATCCGGCTGGCACGGCGCTGCACAGGGTGGTCGCACTTGACGAAATACCTTTCGGCACCGAAGCAGTTCTTCTGGCGGAAGTCGAGGGAGATACCCCCGGGGCCGCCGCCAACTTTGCACATGTTCTGGCTGGCGCGTTCACCGCTGCAGGGGCAACGATGACTCGCGTCGCTGTCAGGGCCGAGGAGCAACGCGAGATCTGGGAGCTTCGGCACGCGGCAAGTCCGATTCTCTCGCGGCTCGACCCGTCGCTCAAATCGATGCAGTTCATCGAGGATTGCGCAGTGCCTCCGCATAACCTGGCTGCGTTTGTACGCGGAGTCCGGCAAGCGCTGGAGGCTCGGGGAATTCGAGGAGTGATTTTCGGACATGCGGGCGACGCGCACATGCATGTGAACCCGCTCATTGACGTGAGCCGTGCCGACTGGCGTCACTCCGTTGCCGGGCTTCTGGAAGATGTAGTGCAGCTCACCGCGAGCCTTGGCGGGACACTTGCCGGCGAGCATGGCGATGGGCGGCTTCGCACGCCTCTCCTCTATAAGATGTGGCCGAGGGACACACTACACCTTTTTACCCAGGTGAAATCTGCGTTCGATCCGCGCGGCGTATTGAATCGCGGCGTCAAGATTCCCCTTCCCGGCCAGCAGTCACTCGGCGACATAAAGTACGATCCCGCTTTGCCGCCGCTTCCGCCTGCGGCGCGGTCGGCGCTCGATCTCGTATCCTCCGAACGCGGATACGCGCGCCCCCGGCTTTCGTTGCTCGGTCAGGCCGAGTAGCTTTGCGGCTCTTCCGCTTCCCCCCCTTTGGCATTTCCCCCCACACGCCGTGATTTTTCTAGAGCCCCGCGTCACGCTTCTCTCTCGCCCGTCGTTCGCAGAGCCGGAGCATCTTCCTGTTGCTTGGCTCGGAGACAGCACCGACGGTGAGCGTCTCGCTGAATTCGCCGGGCGGCTCTGCTACATGAGCCAGAAAAATCCAGCCGGCCGCGCGACCAGGGATTACCTCGAGAATATCAAGAAGCAGGGGCACGGCAGCGTACTCGAGCACGCGAATTACTCGCTGCTTCTCGAGGGCGTCAGCCGGTCGCTGACCCATGAGCTCGTCCGCCATCGGGCGGGCTTCGGCTTCTCACAGCTCTCTCAGCGATACGTCGACGAGTCCGAGGCAAACTTCGTGATGCCGCCAGCGATCCTCGGTGACGAAAGTCTCTCAGCCGCGTGGCAGGCGCAGATAGAATCGGCGCAGAAGAGCTACGTCGCACTCGTCGACCAGCTCATGCAGCGATACTCCTGGGTGGGCGACAAGATTCATCGCCGGAAAATGGCGCGCGAGGCAGCACGCGGAGTCCTGCCAAACTCTACAGAAACAAAGATCGTCGTTACCGCCAACGCGCGTGCGTGGCGGACGATGCTCGAGCTCCGTTCGAGCGAAGGCGCGGAATTCGAGATCCGCCGGTGCGCGATTGCGATGCTTCGGTTGCTTCAGCGCGAAGCGCCGGGCTTCTTCTCGGACTTCGAAGTTTATCAGGCGCCAGATCGGGCCGAAGCCGCCCGGATCAGCTATCACAAAGTGTGAAGCGGTTGGCGATTCCCCCCTGCCTGACGGCATCATCGAGATTGAAAAGTCGCGAGCGAGAAACAGCCGGGTAACACGCAAGAATTTTCGGCGGTGCCCGCTTCGTTTTCTCTCTGCTCCCTCACAGAAAAAACTCGCCGGCAAAATATTTTTCAATCGTCGCGATTAACGATTGCGTGACATTCGCGCGTGGTTTATATACCCGTCAACGTGAATATTCACAGCGCTTTTTCGTAGCGACCGAATGACTCGAATCGGCTTCGCTTTCAATCAGAAACCCGAGGCTTTCGAGCCGGGGAAAGCCGACGAATCATCGGCTCGAAGCGCCTTCCCGGCCGACAGCGAATCGTCTCAGGACGAGGAACCGCCGAGTAGCGACGAGTTCGCCGAGTGGGACAGCCGCGAGACGATAGGCGCCGTCGCCGCCGCACTTTCGGAGCTGGGCGAAGTGATCCTGCTCGAAGCGACCGAGGAATTTCCCCAGCGGCTGCGCGAAACCCGCCCCGACATCGTATTCAACATTGCTGAGGGGACCCAGGGTGTGAACCGGGAGGGGCACGTCCCGGCAATCTGCGAATTCTATGGGATCCCATATACTGCCAGCGACCCACTCACCCTGGCACTATGCCTCGACAAGGCGCGCACCAAGGAGCTTCTCACCTGGCATGGCGTTCCCACAGCGCGGTTTGCGGTGGTGTCGGAGGTCTCCGACCTGGCCGGGCCTGCATCTTCGCTGCAACTGCCGGCTTTCGTCAAGCCGATCCGTGAAGGCTCCTCGAAAGGAATTACCGAAGCCAGCTTCTGTCGGACCCGCGCCGAGCTTGCCGCCCGGACTGGTTACCTGCTCGAGACTTATCGTCAGCCGGTAATCGTCGAGGAATATCTTCCGGGCTCGGAATTCACCTGTGCGGTGCTCGGCAACGGACGCGACGCGAAGGTTCTGCCTATCGTTGGCATCGACTTCGCGTCGCTGCCTGACGGCGCGCTTCCGATTTACGGATTCGAGGCGAAGTGGATCTGGGACCGTCCCCAGCAGCCGCTCAAGATGTTTGATTGTCCAGCCATCATCGATGACCGCCTCAGGCGGGCAATCGAATCTGTGACGCTCGACGCGTATCGTGTGCTCGGCTGCCGCGACTGGTCGCGGATAGACGTGCGACTCGATGCCGCCGGCGCGCCGAATGTGATAGAAGTGAATCCCCTTCCCGGAATACTTCCCAACCCTGCTGACAACTCCTGCTTTCCCAAAGCGGCGCGCGCGGCAGGTATGAGTTACCACGATCTGATTCAGACCTGCCTGAAGCTGGCCGCCGCGCGGCAGCATGTAGCGCTCGGCAAGTCGCAGCCAGGCAGTCGTGCAGTGAAGGCTGTCAGCAGGTCAAGGGCAGCTTAGTCGTCATACCGGAACGGACACAGCACTAACCGGGCGACACATTGTCGCTCGTTCAGGAGATCACTTTGACCAGCGCCGCTCAGGCTAGCGGGCAGGGAGGCGGAGCATGAAAGTTGGAATTTTGTTTGACGGAGTATCAGCGCTCGGCGCCAAGCCCGACCTGCTGATCCTCGGGGCGGTCGAAGCGGTTGAAGATGCCATTTCTGACTGGGGCCATGACCACGTCCGTGTGCCGGTCAACCCGGACGGCCGTTGGGTGGAACGTGTGCGCCGCGCAAGATTCGATCTGGTATTCAACCTCTGCGAGGGAATCGATGGCGTCGCCTCGTTAGAGCCGGTAGTGATCTCGGTACTCGAGCTGTTCGGCATTCCCTACACGGGGAGCTCGAGCACCACCACCGCACTCTGCCTCCGCAAGAACGTCGTCAACACGCTTCTCGACCGGGCGAGACTGCCGGTTCCACGCTGGACGCTGGCACGACGCGGGGTTGATGTCGCCAGCGTCGGCTATCCGTCCATCTGCAAACCAGCGGCTGAAGATGCATCGATCGGCATCGAGCAACGGTCGGTTGTGCGGAGCACACGTGCGCTCATGGCGCGGGTTGAGGCGATGCACGAACGTTGGGAGGAGATCCTCGTTCAGCGCTACATCGACGGCCGCGAGGTCAACGTCGGCATCGTCGGAGATGAGATCCTGCCGATCGCGGAGATCAATTTTGGCGCCATGCCGCGGGGTATGTGGCGCATTGTTTCGTATCGGTCGAAATGGGTGACGGGCAGCGACGAAGATCTGGGAGCGACCCCTTCATGCCCGGCCGATCTTGCGCCCGAGTTGACGCGTGAGCTCGAACGCATTTCGCTTGCCGCCTGGAAGGCGGTGGGTGGCCAGGGCTATGGCCGTGCCGACTTCCGCATCGATAGCTCGGGGCGCCCCTGGCTGCTGGAGGTGAATCCGAATCCTGACATCTCTCCGGGAGCGGGTCTCGCGCGGATGGCCGGAGTGGCGGGCATGGATTACAACATGCTCGTCCGCCGCGTTTGCGAACTAGCGCTCGCACCGCGCGCCGACGTGTCCGTGGACCTCTGGACTCGCTCATTGAAGTTGTCGGGACTTGGCTGATGCCGGTGATGAGAATCGGCGAGATCGATGCTGGCCGGCGAGACCGGATCGGTGCAATTCTCCAGGCAACCGGCATGTTCCGCGACGAAGAAATAATAGTTGCGATCGAGCTGTTCGATTCGGCGTTGGCTCAGTCTGCTGGCGCGCTTGCTGCAAACGAGGCGAGCACAATGAACCATCCTCCTGCCAGTTCCGATTACTTCTTCCTCGGCGCCTTCACCCCGGAAGATGAACTGGCCGGCTTTGCCTGTTACGGGCCCACTCCCGGCACTGACCGCACGTACGATCTGTACTGGATCGCCGTCGATCCCGCCGCGCAGGGGGCAGGTAGCGGAACCACCCTCCTTTCCGAGGTTGAACGAAGGCTCAAGGGACTGAACGCCAGAATGCTGGTAGTCGAAACATCGTCCCGATCCGATTATGTCGCCACGCGTGGCTTCTACATGCACCGCGGGTACGTCGAGGCCGCAGTCGCGCATGAGTTTTACGCGCCAGCGGACGACCGGATCACATTCATAAAACGCCTGCAAAGCCGCGCTGCCGCTCGAAATGAGCGAGGAGCGCACGGAGTGATGGTACAATGAGCGAGTGGCAGAGAATCCTGAAAGACGAGAGCATTGCGACTCTTGACAAGCTGCGCGAGAAGTTCGGCGACGCTATCGATGTCGAAGCGCTGCGCCCCGCGTTCGAGAATTTCCAGATGCGCATCACGCCCTCGGCGCTCGATGCGATAAAGGAAGTCGGCGATCCGATGTGGCAGCAGTACATACCGACCGTCGAGGAGCTGGACGTCGTTGATGGGGTCATCGATTCGCTCGACGAAGACGGCGACTCACCCGTGCCGAACATCACGCACCGGTACCCTGATCGGGCTCTCTTTCTCGTGAGTCCCGTCTGCGCCACATACTGCCGCTTCTGTACCCGAAGGCGAAAGGTCGGAGATCCCGAAAAGATTCCGCTCAATCAGTACGAATCAGCGTTCCAGTATCTGCGTGAGCACACAGAGATCAGGGATGTGATCTTGAGCGGTGGCGACCCGATGATGCTCAGCGACCGGCGGTTGGAATATCTGTTCCAGCAACTGCGGGCGATCCCGCACATCGAGATCATCCGCATTGGCAGCCGCATAACTTCGCACCTGCCGGAGCGGATCACGCCCGAGTTCTGCGAGATGGTGCAGAAGTATCACCCGATTTTCATGAACACCCACTTCAATCATCCGGATGAACTGACGCCGGCGGCGGTCGCGTCGCTCGACAGGCTGTCGAAGGCTGGTGTCTCACTCGGATGCCAGACGGTGCTTTTGAAGGGAGTGAATGACGATCCGAAGGTAATGATGAAGCTGATGCACGAGCTGCTCAAGGCGCGGGTGCGTCCATACTACATCTACATGGCCGATCAGGTGGCGGGCGGCGAGCACTTCCGGACGACCGTGCAGAAAGGGCTTGAGATCATTCAGGCTCTGCGTGGCTGGACGTCGGGACTCGGAGTTCCGCAGTTCGTGATCGACGCGCCGGGTGGCGGGGGCAAGGTGCCGTTGCTGCCAGAGTATGTGGAGGAGATCAACGACGACGAAGTGGTATTCCGGAATTATCAGGGGCAGCGATTCACATACAAACAGCCACGGCAGCTTGTGACAGCGGACGCCACTGATCGTGACGCCGCGGCTGCTGCGGCCGCGGAATCCGGCGTCGTTTCAATTCAGCGCGCGAAGAAAGTGGGGGGCATGCGTCCGCGGCGCAGAAAAGCCTCAGGCGAGTAGTTCGGTTCAGCAGGCCGAGCCATGCTGGTTGCGCGGGTTCGAATCGCATATCAGCCCGGAGCTGGCATCTGTCCAGCTCGGGCTTGTGGCGTTAGCTTAGTTGTCCTGACTCGCCGGATCCACCGCGGCGTTTCGCGCCCCTGATATGTCCGCCGCTTTGAGCGCCGAGCTCACTCCCCTCGCCCCTGGTAGCACCGAGGCCCCGACGATGCTGTCGCGCTCGCGCTGCGTCATGTCTTCTCTCGACCGAGTATTCGCGGGCGGCGCGGCGCAAGCCGTCATCGCGACAGCGGCGATCAGCACCCATATGGCAGCTATTGGCATACTCGATTGACGGATCACCATCGCCGGCCGTAACGAACCTCGCTCAGGCTTAATAGCAGTTATTTGGGCGAAACCAGTCAGTTTTTTTGGTTACCCTCAGCGTAACAAGCACGCGTGGTCGAGAGGCAAGATCGGTAGTGATATTTAAGGTTCCCCGATTCGCGGCGAGTATCTCGTAAAGTCCGCCGAGGTTGGGGGATTCTTCGCCAGGGCGCTGGTTCAGGCTCCCGCTCGAGATTGGCAGTGTCGCGCCCTGATACAATGGTATCTCCACCAACCGGTCCGTTGGATTATCCGACTTCACCAGTGCGACTGACAGGATATGGCCCTTCAACTCGGATCCCAGGAGGGTGAGCTCGAGTGTCTTGTAGCGTAGAGGTCCTCTAACAGCCCCGACCACCACCTCAGCGTGCACTGCTTCAAATCCGTTTTCAAGGGCAATGCCTGAGGATTTGACCGACCGTTGCTCGTATGTACAGCCCGTGAACAGTTCGCACCCTTGGAGGAAAAGCAGTCCGGCGAGAATGCCGGCCCCGGGGAGTTTCATTCGGTTCACCTCCCCGCCTTCACCGGCCTCAGCGTCAGATCCTGAAAATCAAAACTGAAATCGATGTTCGGCGACACGCCCTGCATCTTCGCCCGCGCGATTGTCGCATCCGGATTCAGCGCAAAACTCACGAACGCATCCGCGCGCAGAGTCCGGTCGGTCCATCGCGCAATAAAGGTGTCGTGCTGCCAATGCACGAGCTCCCCCGTCAGCGACGGTGTTGCACCAAATCGCATGAACAGCTTTCCATTCTCGAGAACGATATTAACGTCGCCATACCAGGGGTCGCTGTACTTGCCCGCGTATCCCGCAAGGGGCAGCGACGGTCTCGACGACGTATCCCGCGCAGTCACCGCCGCTTTCTCCGCTGCGGCGTCAGCCGCGCGGCCGCGGTCTTCGAGCTTCCTGTAGATGCCGACGTAATCCACCGGCGCCACACCCAGATAGTGATCGACGATTCGATATGAGATCGCGTTGAACGCGCTTCCGGATTCCTGATTGGTGAGCACGACGACGCCCAGCCGCAGCTCCGGAATCATGGTCACCTTCGACAGATACCCCGGGAGGCCACCGGTATGCGACAGCATCTGGCGCCCGCGATAGTCCCGGACACCCATGCCGAGCGCGTATCCGTTGAAACTGTATCGGTGGAATGCGAGCTCGGGTGCCGGCGCGCCGCCCGGTATCGGCGTGACTATCGTCCATAGCTGGCGCGTTGTCGCAGGTTGGAACAGGCGGGAACCATTTGTGAGGCGACCTGAGTCGAGCTGAACAATCAGCCACCTGGCCATATCGTCGGAGCTGGAGTTGATGCCACCGGCAGGATTGGTGTTGTCACTGATGAGAGGTGGGACGAGCCTGAGCGTTCCGTCCACTTCCGCGTGAGTACCTGCGACATTGTCGTCCTTGCCCGCACCGGAATGGCGAACGTTGCTGCCGCTCATGCCGACCCTTGCCAGAATCCGCTTGTCGACGAAATCCTCCCAGGTCAAACCGGAGACCGCTTCGATCACCTCGCCGGCGACAGTATAGAGCACGTTGTCGTACGCATACGCATTCCTGAACGACGTCGCCGGGGGGATGAACCGAAGCCTCCTCACGATTTCCTTGCGGTCGTACGTCGACTCAGGCCACCACAGCAGGTCACCGGCGCCGAGTCCAAGCCCGCTGCGATGCACCATCAGATCGCGAATAGTGAGCTCGCGCGTGACGTAAGGATCGTACATCGCGAAACCGGGCAGGTAACGGATTACCGGTGCGTCCCATTCGAGTTTCCCTTCTTCGACTAGCAGGCCTAGCGCGGTCGCGGTGAAGATCTTGGTGTTCGACGCAATACCGAAGCGCGTCCTGGCATCGACCCGGGCCGTTTCTTTAAGAGTGCGAACGCCATAACCTTTCGAGAGAACGACCTTCCCGTCCCTGACGATCGCGAGGCTCAGGCCGGGCACCCGGAACTCCTGCATCACACGCTCGACGAACTGATCGATGTTGGGCGGAGCCGCATTGGGCTGCGCGGACACCATGTTGCTGCGCGCGAGCAGCAGATGTCCTGCAATCGCAACCGTACGCCGGTTCATCGTGCAGCTCCCAGTTTTGCGGAGAAGAATGGCAGCATCTTCGTTTCGATCCTCGACCGGATGCGGCTGCCGTGAGTGCCATCGTAAAGTTCGAACATGTGGGGCACGCCGAGGCCGGTCAGAACCCTGTCCAGCTCGGCGGCATTTAGTGGAATGTCGCGAAACCCGTCGGCGCTGCCGGCGTCGAATGCGACACTCAAGCCTCGCAAGGAGGCAGCGTGACTGTGCGCCATTGTAAGGGGTCCCATACGCCATCGCGTGGCCACGAGGCTGTCCAGAACAACGCTATCGCCCGACAGACGATACGGAAAGTCAACGAAAAACGGCGGCTTCGCGACGTTGGGAGAATTCACGGCCGCGAGCGCGAAAAGGAGATTCGTGTAAAAACCCGCCTTGGCGAATTTCTGCCTGTCGTCGAGCGCAATGGCTGTCCGCCAGCGAGCAGCCGCGGCCGCATCGAGCGAGTCACCCCACCATGCAAGGCAGCAGGCGCTCAGCCCGTAGATCGCGGAAAATGTTTCGGGATGGCGCATGCCGATACGCAGCGCGCCGTACCCGCCCATCGAGTGACCGGCTATCCCGCGACCTTTCGCATTGCGAACTGTACGATACCTGCGATCGATATGCGAGACGAGGTCGCGAACGATGAAATCCTCCCAGTTGCCTGTCACGGGAGAGTTGGAATAGAAGCTCCCATCGTATGCATTTCGCGCATTCGGCGTCACGACGATCATTTCGCGAATCGTGCCGCCGCGGATGAGACTGTCCATCGACAACCGGATGTTGAGATTCTGATACGCGCCCCTCATGAATGCGCGATGGTCCGCGGCGAATCCGTGGAGCAGATAGACCACCGGATACCGGCGGCGGGGATGGGTACCGTAGGTTGGCGGCAGATAGACTGTTGCCGCCCTGCGATCCGGGTCTCCCACAAGGTTAGCACGGAGCGACGGAGCCAGGACCATGTCGATGTGGGTGACACCGCCTGGCTGCGCACTGACGACGGAGTTCGCACCCGAGAGAACGACGGTCAGGGCGAGAAGCGTGACAGTCTGCATTCGCGAAATCATCTGGCTGGGATCAAACCTCTCAGCAGACTGGGCCGGTTGGTAAACATTCCGTCAACTCCCATCGCGAGCAATGCAGCCATCTCGGCCGGATCGTCGACCGTGTAGGGATGAACGAGGAGCCCTTTCGAGTGTGCACTCTCGACGAACGAGCGATCGACAATCGAGCGGTGTGGCCCGATTCCGGAGGCGTATGCACGGATCGAATCGAGCGCTGCCGGCGCCTTGGCTGACAAGAGCTGCCCGACCAGCTGAATCAGCACCACTCCGGCATCCAGCTCTCGGACGCGCCGCACGCTTGGCGCATCAAACGACTGGATCAAAACCCGTGGCCGCCCGTTCGCAGGCCCGCCAAGTCCCCGATCATTCAGCAGTTTGATGAGCGCTGCCTCGATGCCGGGGTACTTTTGGGGATCCTTGATCTCGATGTAGTAGCGTGTCCTCGACCCGTAGCGGTCGATGACCTCCGAGAGAGTCGGGACTCGAAGTCCCACGTACGCCGCATTCGCGCGCAGCGGATACTGGGCATTGAACCACGCACCCGCGTCGCAGGTTTTCACTTCAGCGAGGGTTTTGTCCGAAACGGCCCCAGTGCAGGCGCCTGCGGGTCCTCGCGTCGTCCGGTCGAGGGTCGAGTCGTGTATGACCACCAGCACGCCGTCGCGCGTGCGATGAACGTCCTGCTCGATGTAATCCGCTCCTTCCGCGAGCGCCAGATCGTAGGCCGCCAGCGTGTGCTCTGGCGCTGCGTAGGACGACCCGCGGTGTGCGATGACAACCGGGTCTGAAGAAATGGTCGGACCGACAGCTTTCGTGCCTGAACAACCTGCTGCGCTGATGACAAATGCGACTGCAGCAAGCCTCCGCAGTCGTGGCAGAATCGCCGCACCATCGTGAGCAAGTGGCATTCTGTATCCGCGTTTGCAGACCTCGATGGGCATGAGGAACTATAGCAAGCCGGACCGCTTCAGGCTCAGCGATTGTTCACTGCGGAAAAAAGAGCCGCCCTCATCGGGCGGCTCTTTCACTGCTCAGTCTGACAGGTCAGTTGTCGGTCTGATCTCCTTCGTTGTCATAGGCAAGTGCATCCGCCTCGCGAAATCGATTGAGAATGCTGCCGACGAGATCCGCGCCTTGGCCACTGATGCTTGTGGCTGTCGTCCAGCTTCGCTGGAACCACGCACCAAGGTTCAGCGTCTCTTCGACACTGCCCGGGGCGCCTGCCTGTGGCTCTGGCGCAACGGGTACTCCGTGAAGCTCCATTGTTCCCTCCGTGGAATTGTTTCTGTCGTACGCCTGCAAAGCAAACAAGTTTCACGACGCATCGTGATAAGATAATCGCCAGCACTGTCTTGACGATTGGCGGGAGTAACAAGTGACACCCACGTTACCACCCCGCAGCCAAATGCCATCGTGCAGCAAGCGTCTCGAGCACGCAGCACCGAGCGCCGGCCCATCGCGATTATCTGATTGCTTCGGGATCTATCCCGCGAGTAGCAAAAATCCTCGCTACCGCGTCGCCGATCTTGTTGTTGGGGGTGCTCGCGCCGGCTGTTACTCCCACGCGTACCGGCCCGGGCCGGGCGAGCCACCCGGTGGCGGTCACATCGGTTTTTGACCCGGGCGGGAGATGGCGGATACTGGCTGTCATGGGATCAATCGCCGACGCATCCTCTACGTGATACGCCGTGACGGTCTCGGCGCACAAAGCAGCGAGCGAAATGGTGTTGCTCGAGTTGTAGCCGCCAATTACGACGACCATATCAAGGGGCTGCCGCAACAGCTCCACCACGGCGTCCTGACGCTCCTGAGTTGCACTGCAGATGGTGTCAAAGCTGCGGAAGTTTGCGGCTGCATACTCGACTCCCCTGCTTCGCGCCATCGCTTCGCGAACTTCGCCGCCAATCGCAAGTGATTCACGAGCCAGCATTGTCGTCTGATTGGCCACGCCGATCCGCTGGAAATCCCGCACCGGATCGAAACCCGCCGATGCTGCGTGCGAGAAGCGACTCATGATGTTTTCATTCGTCACCCGGCCCTCGATGAAGTCGCACACGACGCGAGCCTCTTCCATGTTCCGCACCACGAAGTGCGGGGCGTTCGGATACTTCGCCGCCTGCGATGCCGTTGCCCTGGTTTCCTCGTGGTAATATTTTCCGTGAATCAGCGATGTGAATCCGTCCCGCGCATAACCTTCGACTCGTTTCCACACGTTGAGGACGGACCCGCAGGTGGTGTCGACCATCACGCACCCAATTTCCCGCAGTCGCTCGAAATCGTGAATGGTTACGCCGAAGGCCGGCAGGATCACGACGTCTGTGGCAATGACGCCGCTGTAGTCGATGCCGTTGCTGCCAACCTCCAGAATCTCCACTCCCATGTCCCGCAGCTTGCCGTTCACATGCGGGTTGTGGATGATTTCACCAGCCAGGTAAACCCGGCGGCCGGGAAACTTGCGGCGGGTTTGATAGGCGTAATCGACCGCCCGTTCGACTCCGTAACAGAAGCCGAATTCCCTTGCCAGACTCAGAGTCACTTCGCCCGAAACCAGGGTGAAATCGCGCTCCCGCAGCAGATCGACAAGGCGCCCGTTATAATCAGAGGCGAGCTCTCCCTGGACATCGGCTTTGAGCCCGAACCCCTTGCGGAAGTAGACTTCCGGACTCGCGACTGGCCCCGGCGCCACTTGCGGCCCGGCTGACAGAGCCGTCGGCCGCGGGCCACCCGGTGATGATTTCTCTAAACGCGAGTCTGGCATATCAGTCAATTTAGTGACCGCGATTCGCCCGCGCCGATTCCGGCCGTGGCCGCAGACGGCAACGCACACATCACCGATACTGTGATGGCCCGAGCGCTGACTCGGCCGCGCGCCATTGCCAAAGGGGAGTCGATTGGCGTGGTCGCTCCATCGTACTCCCCACGGGAGGGGCAGCTCGCGCGTGGAGTGAAGGCTCTCGAACGCGCAGGGTATAAGGTGATACTCGATCCCGATATCCTCGAGCTGCGAAGATTCGAGCGGCATCAGGATGAACGCCGGGCGTCGAATTTCATGGGGATGTGGCTCGATCCGAGGGTCAAGGCGGTAATCGGGAGCACAGGTGGATATGGCGCGACCCGCATGATTCCATACCTCGAGCCGGAGATATTCCGCCTGAATCCGAAGATCTTCGTCGGATACTCCGATATTACGGCGCTTCATCTGTGGCTTATGCGGCAGGGCGGGCTGAGAGTATTTCACGGGCCGACAGTGGACGATCTCATTCCCGTTGCACGCGATCCGACGATGAGCTCATTGTTGACAGCGTTGACGACGCCGAGGCCCACCACCCGATTCGGCCGGGAAGTGTCGCGCGCCGTTAACCGCGGGCGCGCGACGGGGCGGCTTACCGGCGGCAACCTCTCGCTGGTTCAGCAGTCGATTGGAACTCCGTACGAGATCGACACCCGCGGCGCAATCCTTTTTCTCGAGGAGACCCGCGACCCGATGTCCGTCGCGGATGAGCGGATAGTTCATCTACGCGCGGCCGGCCTGCTGAGGGACGTGAAGGGAATCGTTTTTGGCCACCTCTCGCTCGACCGGTCCGAGGAGGATGAGTTCGAGGATTTCCTGCTGGACCTTCTATCGGACCTCGAAGTACCGATTCTGATGGATTTTCCCGCTGGCCACGAGGTGCCGAATCTCGCGCTTCCGTTTGGGACGGAAGTCGAGCTGATGGTTGACTCAACCACGGGGTGGATCACTTACCGTGAAGACGCACTTTCCACGACCGAGCCAGTGCCGCTTGCCGACGATATCGCGGGTGCGGTGCAGACGAGTGAGGCCGTCAGTCCCTAGGGCGACAATGCATGAACAGGTCGGCATGACGCGTTAGCCCACCGGCGACCGCCCCCACGTTTCAATCGCCGCCCAGTGTGTCGTCAACGGCTGCGCACCAGAAGTGCAGCAGCATCAGATGAACTTCCTGGATGTGTTCGCTATCGGCGCTCGGAACGGCAAGGACATGATCCGCATCCACGCCGATCAGTCCGGCCTCACCAGTCAGCGCGATCGTCGTTGCCCCCCTTACCTTCGCAGCGCGGAGAGCCCGCGTGACATTCTCCGATTTTCCGCTGGTGGTAAGACCCACCGCAACATCGCCCGGCCCGGCAAAGGCTTCGATCTGGCGCTCGAACAAAGTTTCGTATCCGAAATCATTGCTGATGCATGTGATCGTCCCGGCGTCGCCCGATAGCGATATGGCGGGGAATGGCCGCCGCGTCTTCTTGTAGCGGCCCACGAGCTCCTCCGCCAGATGACTCACCTGAGTGGAGCTGCCGCCATTGCCGAAAGCGATGATCATGTTCCCCGCCCGCAAGGCGCGAACTATTGCATCAGCGGCCGCCGGCGCGTGCGGCGCCAGCGCTGTAAGGCTCGCCTCGACGACCTGCTGATGCCGCCTGAAATGCTGGTCGAACGTTTCTGTCATCGTCCGCGAAACTTACGCTTCCCGCCTCCCGCCCGTCCCTTTCCGCCGGGACCGCCGGAATCGCCAGAACCACCGGAACCGCGCGGACCACCGGAACGCCCTGATCGCTTCGCACCGCGCACCTGCGGTCTGCCCTTCGATGAATCTTCCCGCCCCCGCGAGTCTCCTGAACTGCCCCTTCCCCCGCGCCGCCCCTTGCGCAACCCTTGCGCCAGTTCGCGGGCCCTCGTTTCATCGTCCCAGGTTGTGTCATCCGGCTGCGCATCATCGTCCACTTCATCCGGCGACCAGGGCCTGGCCAGCACTTCCTGGAGCTCATCGAGCGTATCAGCCCGAATCGCGCCGCGCTGCCCGCGTATCACTACGAACCGCAACGCGCGGTCGAGAACCGGCAGCTCCGCCTCGGCAATCGACCGCGCGATTTTCTCAGGCAACCTCAACCGCGCCACGGCGACAAGCGACTGCCCGGCTTTTTCGACATCGTAGTCGATGTCGATTTCGCGGTCACGAATGAGAACGCTGTCCGGCAGGGCCGCGTAGAGGTCCCGGGTCTCACGTGGTAAGAACGCGTCGGCGTCGAGGGTCAGCCGGGCGTTTCGAAAGTCATTCATCGAATTGATGCCGGCCAGTCCCCGCTCATACCACGCAGTCACGTCCGCGAGATCGAGACGAGGCGTTTCGCCGCCCGACCGCCTGTACGCCTGTCGAATCGATTCGATTGCCGCCCGGTTCCGCTTCACCGACGCATGCTTCACCTGCCCCCGCGCCAGCGACTCTGCCAGCGCTTTCCGCGCGCGACCGGCAAACTCCTCCGGGAATTCCTCGAGCGGCTCGGTATCACGGTCCAGCTCGAACCCGAAGTATTCAAGCGTTCGCTGCACCACGAGCTGCCCGCCCTTCCGCCGCGTATCGTACGCCACATCGGAGACCCCACGCGTGGCGTACCGGCGGATGAGCTGCATGGGAATCTGTGTGCCCTCGATACCCGCGCGCGGATTGCCCGACCGATCAGCGAAATATCTCAGCTCGCCGGCGATCGGACCCCAGCTGCCGCAGACGCTCGTTCGCGAAACCCGCGCCTCGTCGCCATCCTTCGTTCGCTCATCGATCACAAGATCGAACGGCATGAAACGCGCGAGAAGCCCGGCAAACTTTCTCAACGTATCGTCGCGTCCAACGGGCATCTTTGCAGGAAGATCCATTTTCAGCCCACGGAACACACTCGCCATCCCCAGCGCCGCGTCCTCGATCGCCTTAACGAGAACCCCGCGGCGTTCTGCCCATTGTTCAATGCTGTCATCGAAAAGCTGCCTCGGCAGCCCATAAACCTCGCCCACGTAGCCGCAGCGCGTGAACGCTTCGGCGTAGAGATTATACGCCGTGAGGTGATCGCTGCCGGGAACTACAAGGCCGGCCAGATCGCGCTCATCACGAGTCATTCGGTGCAGCGACTCCACCGAGCTCATTACCGCGATGTACGGCACGAGCTCGTCGTCTGCGTTCACGAGAAGCTCGGCCCACGCACGGTCCACGGGCAGGGCTTCGACTGACTTGCCGTATGTCGACAATCGCCCATTCTCGATCACACCACGCCGTTCCAGATGCGCGATTGCCTGTTTGTATGCGACGCGATCGAGAGGGACCGGCAGGTCGAGATTCTCCACGTCCACCCCCAGATCCGCACACGTCATCGCCACCCGTTCGGAATCTCCGGCCAGCTGGAACTCGGGTGCCGTCGGCTGGAGCGTTTCGAACTGAATGTCCCGGTCGGAGAGGATGAACACCTTTCCTCCCTCGACGCGGCCGTGAACGCGCCCGGCCATCTGCAGGATCTCGTTCGCACCAAGGTGCATCTTCGTGAGCACGTTCTTGCCGCGTTCGATGACGTTGCCGAACCGTGTGTCATCGATCACAACGGTATCAAGACCTTTTACATTCAGCGCGCTCTGGCCAGCGGCCGTCATCGCCAGAAAATAGGGTTTGCGCTCGTCGCTCTCGAGAAAGGGCCGGATGATTCTCACCGGTTCACCGCCGTGATAATACGCGGTGTTGATGCGAGGGAATCGGGTTTCCACTTCCGCCGCTGCCTCTTCGACACCCTTGCGGGTGGGCAAAAACATTCCGACCCCGCGGCGCTGCTTGATGACCTTGAGCAGAAACCGTTCATCCAGGAACTCGACTGGATCCTTGCGAATGACTTTTACCTCTGCCGCGCGGGCAGGATCGAAAGCGGAGCTCTGCAATACCTCGGCAGCATTCAGATAGCGCGCATAAAAGCTCGGGTCGACAGTCGCCGACAGCCAGATGAACCTGCACCCGACCCGCTTGCCGAGTGCGAGACACAGCTCCAGCTCAGCGGATGTCTGATGAATTTCGTCGACGATCAGCGTGTCGGATGCGAGTATGTCACCGTCCTGAAACCACCTGCGCGCAATACCGGTGGTGACGATGATGACGTTCCAGGTCGGCGTCTCGGGAGTGGCCTCACGCTCCCGGTTGACCACTCCGATACGCAGGTCGGGGGTACGCAGGATCGTTTCCGCGATCGGCCGGATCGACAGCGTCTTGCCTGTACCCGTTCCCGCAACGATTCCGAACCCCTTGCCCGCCGCGGCAAGTTGCCTGATCTCCGTTCCGTGCTGCTGTTCGAGAACGGTTTGCAATCGCAGCCCGAGCGCCAGCTCGATGGTCTCGCATGCGGCGCGTGTTGGTGCAATGACGATAATGCGCCCTGTCGGTGGGTCGGCCGCGATGAAAGCATCGTGGTCTGGCGGCAGGAACTGATCGCGAACGGTGCGCATTACCCGGCAACTTGCATAAAAAAGGCCCCGGGAGGAATCGTCCCCCCGGGGCCCTGTCCTTCGCGATCTACTTGTTCTTGTTCTTCTTTTCTTTTTTTGCCTTCTTGGAACGGTCGTCGCGTCCGTCGCGATCCCGGTCTACCCGGCGGTCATTGTCATCGTCCCGGCCGTCGCGGTCCCTGTCGATCCATGGATCGCGGGAATTCCGTCGGCCATCATTGTCCCGGTCACGATCCCGGTAGATGACGTTTCCGTTCTGGTCACGGCGGACATCGTTGCCGTGCTGCCCGTCACGACCCAGAACCTGCCGGTCGACTACGATATACCTTCCAAACGAATCGCGTCGTGCGCGCTCGAGGGTAACGCTGCCATTGGAGTCAACGCGGCGGCGAACGTAGATACGATTACCATTGCCGTCGGTGCCTTCCTGGCGCCATTCGCCGTCGTTGCGATTATCCGATCCGCTTCGATTGGGATCCCACCACGGCCCGTTGCTGCCGTTGTTGCTCCCATTGCGATCGCGATCGTCGATCCGGCCGTCACGGTTGCGATCGTAAACACGGTCGCGGTCGTCGATACGCCCGTCGCGATTGCGATCGTATACGCGGTCACGATCATCGATCCGTCCGTCTCCGTTCCGATCGTAAGGACGATCGTTGTTCCGCGTGTTGCTGCCGTAAATCACCCGCGCATTCCGGGGCCGGTTCCTCTCTGCAGTAGTGCAGTCGGTAGGGCGAGGCTGTCTGCCTGGCGGAACGCCGTCGATCCAGATGCGGCACAGTCCGGCGGGTGGATACTGGCCCGGTGGAATTCCGTCAACGTTACGACCTCTGCCCTGGGCATCGAGCGGTGCAGTGGCCGCGGTCGCCGCGACGAGTCCAAGTACAATTGAATAGCGCCTCATGTTGATTCTCCGTTAATAACCAGGGGTGGACGAATCGTCCTTGTCGGACTTGCCTTTCTTTGGCTTGTCCTTTCCACGGCGGCGAACATCTTCGCCGAAAATCACAGTGCCGTTAGCCGGACGATTGCGCACAGCCGTAACACAGTCGGTTGGAGCTGGCTGCTGACCCGCAGGAACGCCGTCAATCCAGATCCGGCACATGCCGGCAGGTGGGCGATAAGCGGCTGGCACACCTTGCTCATACTGAGGAAATCCACCGGGAATCCCCCGGGGGAGTCCTCGCGGAAAGCCTTGAGCGCCCGCCTCGCTCCCCAACGCCAGAATCCCGGCACCGAAGAGGGCGAAACGCCATCTATTGATCTTTCCCGCAGTCACCCGCGAGAACGTGAAGATTCTCATGATGACCTCTATTTGCAGGAGGGGTGCCAGTTGGCCGGGAATACACATATCGTTGCTGGGCATCGACTTAGCAACTTGTGTTGCCTCATTGGCTGGCCAGGTATGTCTCCCGACAGGGACACTTTCTGATCGAGTAATGGACGCTTGCGCGCCTAGCTTGCACGTGACTCCATCAACATAAGAATCTCCCCGGGCTTTGCGTGTCGCCCGAGCTTCGACTTCTCGAAAATTGGCACGCTATCCAGCAGAACTTCGAATCTGCCTCCGTGCGAAGCAATCAGCGTCACGATGGCATCAGCGTAGCGTTTGGTTATTTCAGCCACCAGACCGGTGGCTCGGGGTTCATAGTTTCAAACGGTACAGTATTCGATCGAAATATTCATCGTCGCGGCAGGATACAGGAGAAAAGGGGATGTCCGAACGAACCGGGGGCGGTTTTCAAGATGCAGCACGGCGCGCCCCCGCGCGATGGGATGGTGACATTAAATCAGCGGTATTGGCTAAATCCCTCCAAACCCCAGGAGTGGATGGATGCGCCAGGGCTTCAATCTCATCGAGATGGTAATTGCACTCGCGCTCGTTGCCATTGTCGCGGCAGTCACGCTTCCGCGCGCGAGCGGGTTCATCGATCGTATTCAGGTGCGCGGAGCAGTCACTGAGATAGCTGCCCTGTTCTCTACCGCGCGCCACGCCGCCATCGTGCGTGGCGCGCGGGCAACGCTCGAGATCGATACGGGCCGCGGTATAATCGTAGTGCGCGTCGAGGCGGACACCGTGGCGATTCGCGAAATATCAGCGGCACATGGCGTGGGGATCACCACCAACCGCGCCTCTATTACCTATTCGCCGATCGGCGTGGGATACGGTGCGGCCAACTTCACGATGACGGTTCAGCGCAATGACGCTGCCGACACGATCTACGTATCCCGGCTCGGCCGGGTCCGGAATTAGCGGCGAGTCCGGCGGCCGCGGGACATCATCACCGGCGCTTCGCGCACTTCAGTTTCACTTTCCGCCCCCGGCGCGCTGGCGACGGAGCCGAAGTCATACCCCGGCACCGAAATGCGGGGAATCGGCTCGCCAATAATCCGCTCAATCGAGCGCACCATGGCGATCTCATCCGGGGACATGAAGGTGAACGCATCGCCGGTGGCCGCGGCGCGCCCGGTACGACCGATACGATGGACATAATCTTCCGGCTGCTGCGGAACATCATAGTTGATGACATGACTGATGCCCGATACATCAAGGCCGCGCTGGGCTATGTCGGTTGCAACGAGCACGCGCACTTCGCCACTCTTGAAATCCTCGAGCGCGCGCATCCGGTCGATCTGTGACTTGTCGGCATGCATCGCTGTGGAGCTGATCCCCTTTCCTTCGAGATGGCGCACCACCTTGTCGGCGCCATGCTTGGTACGGGTGAAGATGAGAACGGAGTCCATACCCTTTTCCTTCAACAACTCGGCGAGAAGCTCTGTTTTGCGATCGCGCGGCACAGGGTAAACGGCATGAGTTACTGTGCTTGCAGCAGATGACCTCCGGCCAACCTGGACCACGATCGGCTTGCGCAGATATTTGCGGGCGAGCGCTTCGACCTCGGGCGGCATCGTCGCGCTGAACAGCAGTGTCTGCCGGAACCGCGGCACCTCCGCCACTATCCGGTTCAGCTGCGGTGCGAATCCCATGTCGAGCATTCGATCTGCCTCATCGAGCACCAGCACTTCGAGATCGTCAAATACCACGTTCTGGCGTTCCATATGATCGATCAGACGCCCCGGGGTCGCCACGACGACGTCAATCCCCTTCCTGAGCTCCCGGGTTTGTGGTTCGACACCGACGCCTCCAAAAACCGGCAGAACGCGAAGGTCCGTGTTCCTGCCGTACTTGCGAAAGCTCTCCTCCACCTGGATGCAGAGCTCTCGCGTCGGTGTCAGAATCAGAACGCGGACTCGGTGGGCAGGCGCGCCGTCGGTATTTCCCTCGATGAGCCGCTGGATGATCGGCAATGTGAAGCCGGCTGTCTTGCCAGTGCCAGTCTGGGCAAGCGCTATCAGATCGCGCCCGTGCAACGCCAGTGGAATTGCCTGCTGCTGAATCGGCGTGGGGCTCGAATAGCCCGCATCGCGCACAGCATCCAGCAATGCTGGCAAAAGGCCAAGATCCGCAAAGCTCAACAATGATGAATCGGCCTGAGCAGCCAGCGGTGCGGGTGGGCTCGCCGCCGCTTTGCTGCTGCGCCTCTTCTCAACTGGTGTCATTCTGGGTCGAAATATAAGCCTTGACCCCATCGGCCCTGAAAAAATCAACCATGGCGCTGTTGACCAGGTCCGGAGCCTCATCGAAAACAACATGCCCGGCCCCAGGCACTACCATCAGCTCCATGGAGGGACACACCCGCACCCGGGCCTCGACCGTCCCGCGCCGAGCAAGATGGTCTGACGCCCCGGTTATCACCAGACAAGGCATGGTTAGCATTGGGAAGGCAGCAGTCCAGGGGAACTCGTGCAGCAAATGACGCATCGCGCGTGTAAACCCGGGAAACTGAGTGGGCGCCCAATACTCGTCTACGTCGCGCGCAGTGAAGGGCCGCAGTTTCCCATAGACACCATTGAGCATGATCCGGAGCACGGCGCGGGTTGCTATGCGCGGTAGAATTGGTATCGCAGAAGCGGGGGTGGTTGACTGAAACAAGTTCAGACCCGGAACCCCGTCGAATCCCACTGTCGACACCAGCACCACCTTCAGAACTCGCTCCGGGAGTTCGGCAGCGACGTGGGCCGCGAGCGCAGCGCCCATTGACAGTCCCGCGAGGCGCACCTGGTAAAGCCCCAGCGTGTCGAGAATATCGATGACATGGCCGCGCATCGAGGCGAGGGTATAACTGGCTGCCGACTCCGGCTTGTCCGAGAGGCCGTGCCCCTGCAAGTCAACGGCGATGGCGCGGTATCCGGCGGCAGCTATCGGCCCCAGTGTTTCACGGAAAACGTAGGTCGAGCAGCCCCACCCGGGAAGAAACAGCACGGATGGGGAATCCACGTTCCCCGCTTCCACGACCCGCACTCGCAGCCCCGAAGCTAGGCGGGCAAAGTACACCCGAAGCTCAGGATGTCCGGCCGGGAACATCTCTTCAGGCGAGAGGCGCCCACGGAAAACCAATCGACCGCCTGCCCTAGATGATCTTGATCTCG
This sequence comes from Gemmatimonadaceae bacterium, assembly GCA_037721215.1. Classification (NCBI taxonomy): domain Bacteria; kingdom Pseudomonadati; phylum Gemmatimonadota; class Gemmatimonadia; order Gemmatimonadales; family Gemmatimonadaceae; species Gemmatimonadaceae bacterium. The sequence continues at coordinate 38,941 of JBBJNV010000022.1, read as the reverse complement.
CGGCCGATGAGCTTGCCGATCAATCCGATCCGGAATGTCACGTCAGCCCATGCGGCGCCTGTTGCCATCGCCGCCCCCGCGGTCAGATCCTCGAGAGGGAACATCGGCCAGACGCGGGGATTAGCCGTTGTGGGAACACTGGTGCCCTTGTGCGGATGCCAGACGCCGCTTCGGCCGCGATCATCTTCGAACCGTTCGAACATTTTCAACCAGTTTTCATTTCGTTTGAGGAATCCGAGTCGGGCCATTGTCTCCAGCCACATCAGCGCGAAAGGAATGTCGGCTTCAACGGCATTTCTGTGTGGCAGTCTGTCGCCGAGGATGAAGTTCGGTTGCTCCACCATTTTTGACCCGACCATCTGAACTGGATCCTGACGGGGATTGAGCTGTGAGATATAGGCGTAAATGCGTTCCATCTCGGTGTAATTTTCCTGCCGGAAAATCGGCATGTGCGCGAGCATCGTCAGCGAATAGAACGTCGGTGGCGTGACCTCTGGCGAGAGGACGTGCACATTGCCCACACGCTTCCACGGCTTCTCCGCCAGTGGCGAGCTCAGGTACGCATCGATGCGCTCCATGATTCTTCTCGCGGCGCCCCGAAGCCTGGGGTCGGCCTCATATCCGGCCTGCGCAAGCGTCGCCGCCGCGGCCTCGCGGAGATGAAGACGGCCGCGCCTTACCGAGTCGTCATCCTTCGTCTTGGCAGCCAGCTCGAACAGATACCGGGGGTCGTTATCTTCGGCCAGCAGCCGAAACAGCGGCCGTCTCGCGAGCGCCAGTGGCGGTGATTCGCGGTCCCATCCGTATTCCAGCAGCCTGCGTACTGCCGGGACGGTGCCCACACTAGTGAAATCTGTCGCTTGCCGAGGCACTGACAGCATCGAATTGTTCCAGATGCCATCGACATTTTGCGTTATCGCGAGTCGTATTGCGGGCCCCGAGATATAAGGGAGCCCGTTGAGCGACTGCAGCGTCGCTTCCGGCAGTCTTGCCACTTCTGTCGCCGCGCGGGATTGAATCGGACCTGATGCATTGTCGAAGATCCAGCCCAGCGGGAACGTCATCGTTTCGCCGGGCGTCGCCGGCGGCGTGAGAGAAATTTCGGCAGCGGAACTGGGAACGGTCACGGTCTGCGCTCGACGTCTTTATCGTGGAAAAAGCGTGAGACTTCATCACCTCATGGACATGTTCCCGCCGCGCCCATTGACTAAAGCAGGACACTGGCCGTGTGGTGGCGCGTAAGAATAGCACTTTTTGAACAGGGCGCTAGACCACCCTCCGCAAGTTGTTTGGCGCGAACGACTTAACAATTGCCAACCGCAGTCGTCAAAGGTTGGGTGCGGTCAGCATGGCGCCGCTCAACCTTTCCGGGCACTTGAGAGTACTGATGTGCGACGGATACAACTCGAACAGTCCACATCGGAGAATTCATGAGCTGGATAAGATTGACGATTGCGAGCGTGGCACTTTGTGCCTCCGCATCGGCGGCGGAAGCACAGGGCGCGCCAGGTGGAAGGTCGGCGCAGGGATCGGAGAGAGGCGCGGGTGCTATGCGCGGCAGAATGCAAGCGATGCTTTTTGAGGGAATAACTCTTACGTCAGCGCAACAGGACCAGCTGACAGTGATTCGCAGGAATGCCGCGAAAGCGCGACAGGAGCATATGCCCGACGGCGCCAAGGGCGGTCCGCCTGACCCGGCGATGCGCAAGATGATGATGGAGATGCAGGCGAAACAGCAGGCAGAGATGCGCGCTGTTCTGACTGCGGACCAGCGGACAATCTTCGACCGCAACGTAGCGGCGATGAAATCCAGACAGGAGCAACGGAAGGCGAATCGTTCAAAGAGCTGATTCCGGGACGGACCCTGCGGGCGTCAGCTTCCCTTACGGGGGATAGCGCTCTCCGGGTCGAGGCCCCCGACAGAATAGCGGCTTCCCGGGTTCCATAGTATCCAGCTGTGGAACCCGTTGTCGTATCCGGCTTTCTTCTGAGCCCTCAACTGTTCGGCCCCGTACCGCGGCGCGCCAAGTGTGAAATCCTGGTACCACGGAATCACTTTCGCGGCGCCGGCAATGTTGGCCGTTCTGCGCTTCACGTCTTTCATGGCTGCGGCGATGACAGCGTAGGGACGCGCATTGGGGTTTCCGATCTTATAGGTGCCTGGCGCAAAATGCGACGGATACACCATCGGCAGCACCACATCCGCCTGGTCGACGAACATCTCCCATTTCTGACCGATGCCCATGTCGGTGGTATCGGTTGCCGTCAAGCCAAACACGTCGATGGTGAATGGCATCGTGAGCGGCTTCAGAGTGGTGCGCATGAATGCCAGCTGATCCCGGATCACCTGCGCTCGTATGCGTCCTTTTGCCAATGGATATACAGTCTCGCGGACGAGCCGCTTCTCATCCGGGAATCGGACGTAGTCAAACTGCGCCTCCGCAAATCCCAGATCATACGCCTCTTTCGCCAGGTCCGCCGCATACTGCCACACGGCTCGCTGATGCGGGTCCAGCCACGGCTGGCCATTCTTGTCGAGCCATGGTTCGCCATTGTCCTTCCGCCTGATCGCCCAGTCGAGCCTGGCGTTCGCAAGCAGCGGATCCTTCGCAACAACGATTCTCGCGATTGGATAAATCCCATGCGCCGTCAGTGTATCGAGAAGAGCGCGCACGCGCCTGTGGGCCATCGTGCTGTTGGTGTCGGCACCGATGCTTATCGCAAGTGGAACCCGTGATTTGTACAGCACGAACCCACGATCGTCCTTTACATCTATTACAAAGGCGTTCACTTCGGTCGTTTTTGCAACCTCGATGAGCTGTCCCATTTTCTGACCGAGTGCGGCCCATCTGTTTACGTACAGGCCGCGGACGACGTCAGGGGTAGGCACCCGCACGATCTTCGATTGCGCGATGGAATCAGCGACAAGAGAATCCCGGCGTGCCTTCGCCGACGGCGACATCGCAACCGCGGCCGCGGCCGCGCTTCGTTCCGTGACGTTACCGTTGCGTTCGGCGGCGCCGGCTCGATCTTCGCAACCCTGGCCGGCGATTACCGCCGCAATCAGAGCGCAGGCAACTGTCGTTCTGCAGTGCACTAGAGCGCGTTGACCTCAGCGGCGGCGTCGGAGAGATATCCCATCTCTTTTACCACCACCTGCGCCTGTTGGGTGACCATGGTGAGACCGTTGGAAGCGGCGGTCATCCCGGCCGACCGATAACGCAGCAGCTCCAGTCGCATGCTTCGCAGAAGGCTGCGGCAGTGTTCCAGTTTCGTCTCTGCTTCGCGCCGACGCTTTCCGAGATCCGCCACTACCCGGCGCTGCCGTTTCAGATGCGCCAGGCGCCTGACACGATCCTCGCTTGCGCTGTGCTCGAGCGGATTCGCCTGACCTTCGAGCAGGGTGATCTCGCTCTCGATCGATTCCGGGGTGTCACGATTGTCGCGCAGATCAAGCTCGGCGAGAATCGTCGCAACCTGCATCGCCTTTCTGTAAATGGCATCGGCGGACTGCGCGACATCGGGAATCTGAGCGCGCTCTTCCTTTGTCATCGTCTGAAGCTGCCGGTGAATTTCGTCCCGATCCATGCGCACTGACGCCAGCGCTGATCCGTACGGAGAATTGTCCGCGGGCAATGGCCGGGCCGGGCCGGTTTCGCCGGGAAGCGGCGATCGCGTCATATGGCCTCCCGGGCCGACACGACGGCCGGAAGACTCCACATGTTCGAACATTCCACCGCTGCTGCGAGCCCGCGCGCGCTCGCGCACCTTTTCACGTCTGCTCTCGTCGAACAACGCCCGGGCATCGTCGATGGTTTCGGCAGCGACGTCGAACATCAGCCGGTCTCGCGGCTGGCGGAACACGTCGCGCCAGTTGTAACCCTCCTGCCACAGCTTGGAATAACTCACCGCCATCCCGATTGACCAGAAACCGGTAACGACAAGAAATCCGCCGTCGGCAAATATCGACAGCGGCACCATGATGGCGTTCACGGCGAGATAAGGGGCAAGTTTCTTCCTGAACTTCTTGACGGGCTCCGCGTGCCACCGGTCCATATCGTCCGGCGACGGCACCGTCGACCGCGGAGCCGCCAGCGCGCGCGCCCCGGACCCGCCACGTTGCAACCCGGCACTGGCCGGCAGCGAGCTTCCGGCCATCGCCATCGGCCGTACTTCAGGGGCGTTGAAGGCCGTTCTGTCCATGAGCGTCGGCATAATTCCGCTCGTAAGCGCTGTCACCACCGATTCCGCATTTGGCAGTCGGTTCGCCGGGTCTTTTTCGAGCAACATCATGATGACTCGGGCCAGATCAAACGGTAGATCGATCCGACGCTCATCAACGGGTCTGGGACGCTCCGACATGTGCTTCACCAGCATCGACGGAGTGTTCGGAGCGTTGAATGGCAGTTCTCCGCAGGCCATCTGATATCCGACCACGCCCAGTGAGTACAGGTCGCTTCGGCCATCGATCTCCGACTCGCCCGCTGACTGTTCCGGAGACATGTACGCAGGGGTCCCGATTGCCATGCCTGTGGCCGTCAGCCGCGAATCACCCTGGTCAGTCAGGGCCCGCGCAATGCCGAAATCGGTTACCATCGCGCGACCCGTATCCGCATCCAGCAGGATGTTATCCGGCTTGATGTCACGATGAACGACGTTGCGCTTGTGGGCATATCCCAATGCATCGGCGACTTCGCGGAGAATGCGCCGGGTCTCGGCGGGATCCATCGCGCCGTGACGCTCGAGCCGCGTCGCCAGGTTGTCCCCGGCAATGTAGGCCATGATGAAGTAAACGAGGTTCTCGCGCTCCTCGACGTTGTATATGGGAACGATGTTGGGGTGGCTGAGGCCCGCCGCTGTCTCCGCCTCGCGGAGAAACCGCTGGCGGATATCGGAGCGAAACGCCAGCTCGGGAGGGAGCAGCTTGACGGCGACGTTGCGCTTGAGACGGTTGTCTCGCGCACAATAGACGATCCCCATGCCCCCGCGTCCGACCTCACCGTCGATCACATAGTTGGGCGCGAGAACGGTGGCTACATGCGCCCCAAGGGTGTCATCAGGTCTTAATGGCATGGTACCCGCGTCATCCCGACATACGAAATTTGCGAATCATGCCCCCATGGCGTAAATCCGTTGCTTGAAAGATGCAGTATTGAGTGGGTCAATCACTGAACGATGCAGTAACACGACGCATCACTAAATGTACTCGTTTCAATATCCGGAATAATTATGGCACCGCGTCAAACTATACCCGTACTCCCGCTTCGCGGAACAGTAATCTTTCCCGGTCTCACCGCGCCGATTGCGGCCGGGAGGCCAGGCACGCTCAGAGCCATCGAGTCGGCGCTGAAAGGCGATCGCCTTGTCTTTGCAGTTGCACAGCGAGACAACACCGACGAGCCCAGCCCCGACATACTCTATTCGATGGGCGTGATAGCGCGCATCGGGCAGGTCCAGCGGGGCCTTGGCGGAGTTCAGCTGTTGCTCCAGGGCGAGCAACGCGCCACCGCACTTCAGTACACTACAACTGACGGGTATCTCAGCGCGATCATCGTTCCCGCCGAAGAAATGAACCCGGTGAACGAGAACGATCCGGCTTTTACCGCTCTCCAGAAGGAAACGCGGGAACGCGCTGCCGAGCTTGGCGAACGCCGGGGTCTGCCTGAGGAAGTCGTGCATCAGGTTCTCGACGCCGTCACCGAGCCCGGCAGATTTGCGGATCTCGTGGCCGGCTATATCGAACTGCCAGTGCCTGAAAAGCAGGGCCTTCTTGAAACACTCAGCATCGAGGATCGGCTGCGCCGCGTGCTCGTGCATGTGCAGCGCCAGGTGGGTCTGCTCGAAGCGCAGGAAGACATCAAGTCGCAGGTTCAGGAAGAGCTTGGTGAGCGTCAGCGCGAGATGTATCTGCGCGAGCAGATGAAGGCGATTCAGAAGGAGCTTGGCGACGACGACCAGAGCAAGGAGATCAGCGATCTCCGCGAAAAACTCAGCAAGCTCGAGCTGAGCAAGGATGCGCGTTCCGAGGTGGAGCGCGAGCTCGGACGGCTCGAGCGGGCTGGACGCGAGTCGATGGAAGCGCAGGTCATCCGGACTTATCTGGAATGGATTGCGGAGCTTCCCTGGAACGACCGTTCAGACGATCAGCTCGATCTGAACCATGCTGCGAAAGTCCTGGATGAGGATCACTATGGTCTGACTGATGTGAAAGACCGCGTGCTGGAATTTCTGGCGGTCCGCCAGCTCCGTGCTCAGCAACTCGCGAAGGAAGTCGAGGTGGAGGGCGAGCTGCCGGCGTCGATACTCGAGCCCGAACGGGATGACGCAACGCCGTCTCTGGCAGAAGGCATGGACGGCGATCGTGTAATTACGGATCAGAAAGAGGTGAAGGCGCGCGCAATGGCCAGAGGCCCGATTCTGCTCTTCATCGGTCCGCCGGGTGTCGGAAAGACGTCGATTGCCAAGTCCATTGCCCGTTCACTGGGACGCGAGTACGTGCGCGTTGCACTCGGCGGGGCGCGCGACGAGGCTGATATTCGCGGGCACCGCCGTACGTATGTCGGAGCCATGCCCGGAAGAATCATTCAGGGGATGAAACAGGCGGGGACAAAGAATCCTGTTTTTCTGCTGGATGAAGTGGACAAGCTCGGCACGTCATATCAGGGCGATCCTTCGAGCGCATTGCTCGAAGTGCTCGACCCTGCGCAGAACGACACATTCACCGATCACTACCTCGGCATTCCGTTCGACCTGAGCGAAGTGTTGTTCATCGCGACGGGAAATTTCGTGCAGAACATTCCGGGTCCATTGCTCGACCGGATGGAAGTCGTCGATTTTGCCGGCTACACCGAGCGGGAGAAGGCGGAGATCGCCAAGAAATACCTTATTCCCCGGCAGCTCGAGGAATCTGGGCTCAGCGACAAGGGCACTGCATTCACCGACGAAGCGGTAATGAGTATCGTTTCCAATTACACCCGTGAGAGTGGAGTGCGTCAGCTGGAGCGCCAGCTCGGTGCGGTCGCGCGGAAGGTGGCGCGGAAGATTGCCATCGGCGAGACAGGCGAGATCGTCGACTCAATCATCACTGCCGACGAGGTGCGCGAGCTTCTTGGCCGGCCCAAGGTTCACCCTGAGCGTGCGCAGGAAATGAATGAGGTGGGGATTGCGACCGGCATGTATTACACGCCGATGGGCGGCGATATCATGTTCGTCGAGGCGTCGATTCGGCGCTATTACGGCAGTCGGCCGACCGATGCGGAGCAGGTCGGGCCAGGTGGCGCAGTGTCGCTGATTCTCACGGGCCAGCTTGGCGACGTGATGAAGGAATCGGCGCGCGCAGCGTTCACCTATGCCACGAACAACGCCGCCAAGCTGGGCATCCCCAAGGATCGTCTTGGGGCAATCGAAGCGCACATCCACGTGCCGGCAGGAGCAATTCCAAAGGACGGTCCGTCGGCGGGAATTGCGATCGCGACAGCGCTGGTATCAGAGATGTCTGACCGCGAGGTGCGACGCGATGTGGCGATGACCGGTGAGATCACGCTACGGGGGCGGGTGTTGCCGATTGGCGGGCTCAAGGAAAAGGTGCTTGGTGCTCATCGGGCGGGCATCAAGACCATCATCATCCCCAAGGCCAACGAAGGCGATATCGACGATGTGCCCGAAGAAGTACGAAGCGTGTTGAGCTTCCATGCGGTGGAGACCCTCAGCGAGGTACTCAAAATTGCGCTGGTTCCGGTGGAGCAGGCGGCACCGCAACCGCTGGAGGCAATGGCGGGGGCGGCCTGAGGAGTCAACGATATTGAGAGACACTCGGGAGGGCTGATGGCTGGAAGCCCTCCCGATTCTGCGAGGAGCTCGTTGAACGGTATGTGAAAGCAGAACCCAAGGAAACGTAGATCTCCCGCCTAGAACACCGCGGAGACGATCGGGTAAGTCCCCCGCCGGCCCATCCCCGCAAACAACAACCCAGTTGGCGAAAAGCTCACATTAAGGCGCGACTTGTTCCCCGCCGCAACCGTCTGCGGCACCAGGGCTGACCCGCTTCGCGACCCCGCCCGCCTCGGAGCGATCTGGTTTTCAGTCAGCAGCATCCCGAGGTACCCGCCCACCGTCGCTGCGGCGAGGACGACTCTTCCATCGTCGGTTTGAGCGGCGACCGGGAGTGCTACCCCGATCAGGCCGCCCGCAAGAGTTCCCAGCTGAAGGAGTCTCGATTCCGCGACCGTATGATCGAAGCTTCGTACAAGAAACCGATCGCCGGCGATGAGGCCAAGCGCGTATCCGGCGGTGATAATGGCCGACGCTGCTTCATCGGACACGTTTGAATCCACCAACGGAATAGCGGCAACGGCGGCGCCGAGGTAGCTGGCGGGAAGAAGAGTACCTACATCGCCCGCTGTCACGTTGTACGATGCACGCCGCACGTAGCGGCGGCCGAGCGGATAGCCGAGTATGCCGGCACCGATGACCAGCCCGGCACCGACACGACTGCTGCCTTCATCATCGAACAATCCCGTGCTGCCGATCAAGCCGGTGGCCATCAGAGCCGCGACGGTAATTCCATAAGACGTGCCATGCGCCTCGGCGTCCGTCATTGGTTTGCCGAGAACAAAGCCCGCGACGTTGCCTGCAACGCCGCCGGCCAGCGTCACCGCCGCGGCCGATCGATCGCTGGCCTCATTTTCGCCGGCAAGCGCGTAAAGCGCCAGATTTGCCGCTGCGGCGCCTTTTAGCGCGCCGTGCCACGACAAATGGTTCTGTGCCCGCGATACCGGCTTGCTCTTCGTGATGTTGTTGGCCAGGAAGAATGTTCCTCCCGCGACGAGCAGGTAGGCCGCGGTACCCGCGGCGGGATCTTCCGTGATCGCCGCTGCTGCGGGTCCGTAGAGAAAGGCGCCGAGCGCGGTCTGATTCACGACGTACAACCCTCGCACCGGCTCCGATACCATCATCGGCGCGCTGTCCGGCCCCATGCGCAACTGTGCCAGCGCGATGCCGCGAGCCACCGCGCCCGCGAGCTGTGCACGCTTGATGGCATCGAGCGGAAAACGGTCGATCGTTCCCTGCGGCCTGCGCACAACGAGAACGAACGATCGCGTGGCGTCTTCGAGAGAATAAAGGCGCGCATCAAGGTAGTCGCCAGTTACAGGCCAGACCGCAGCGTCGAGCGACAGCCGGGCGGCAAGTGGGGGAGTTATCACGTCTACTCTTCCGGTACTATCGAATGCCACCGGCAGTTCCCGCACCTGCGCGTGGACTGCCGGGGCGGATGCCATCAACGCGCCAGCGACCAATGTGGAGAGGACAATGGAGCGGATACCGCGCGCGAATTTCAGAGTGAAGGATTGCATGGATAGGTTAGCTAGAGACAGAATGATTGTTCGCATCCCCGCATGCCGGTTAGCGTGACAGCATATTGGGCGATCGTTCGAATTCGCAGAATACGTAAGGCTACGTAGTAATAGCGCGGAATTCCGCAAAAGAATGGATCAGGAATTCTTCGGGGTTTCGTTCGTGCAACCCTATGAAAGGGCGGGCATGGCGTCTAGAAACCGATCGGGCCCCACCTGAAGACCTTCCACGGATCCGCACGCAGTGCTTCCGGCTCCGTGCCCTCGACGAAATACTCTGTGTATCGTCGCTCCGCGGGCGTGGTGAGCGTTGCCATCTGCCCCGTTGCGCGGTCCAGCTCGCCGCTGATAACGCCCAGTGGCGGAGTCCAGCGTTCGGCGCTGCGCTCCGACGCCGACCGGCCTCTCCCCGCCGCGTAATACCTGGCCATCATCTTTCCCCAGATGGGTGCGGCAAGCGACCCGCCCGCAGCGCCCGGAGTTATGGTTTTCGGCTTGTCGAACCCGAGCCACACGCCCGCGACGATATCGGGCGTTAGCCCAACAAACCAGACGTCGGTGTTGTCGTTCGTTGTCCCGGTCTTCCCCGCAACGGGAATGCTCGCCGGAAGGTACCGGCGGACGGACGATGCGGTACCGCGCTCGACGACATCGCGCATCATGTCCCGCACGACGAATGTCGCGCGCTGGTCGAGCGCCGGCGGCAACGCGCGCACTGGCGCGAAGTGCACGACCTTTCCGGCACGGTCCTCGATGCGGTGCAGAAATCGCGGCTCGACGGGTGTGCCGAGGTTGGCGAATGTCGTATATGCGGCGACCAGATCGAGCGGCTGCACGACCGATGCGCCGATCGCGCTCGACGGCACCTGGGCAACCGGCGATTGAATACCCATTCGCCGGGCGAGGGCGGTTATCGAATCGATTCCCACCTGCTGGCCGATCTGGACAGCGACGACGTTTCGCGATTTCGAGAGAGCTTCCCGAAGCGTGATGGGACCGAGATACTCGTTATCGGAATTGTCTGGCCGATAGAAGCTTCCGTTTGGCAATCGGATGGCGATCGCCGTGTCGCCGACGATTGCGTTCGGCGGAATACTGTCAGCAATCGCCGCGGCATACACTATCGGCTTGAACGACGAGCCAGGCTGCCGGCGTGCATCCACCGCACGGTCGAATTGTGAATCGTTGTAGTCACGCCCGCCAATCAGCGCGCGTACATCGCCCGTCGTGGGGTCGATCGCCACTACCAGGCCTTGCAGGTATTCCGAGCCGCCGCTGCCCGAGCCGGTAGTCGGATGCCGGTAACCGGCACGCGCCTCGACTTCGGCGGTGCCCTCGGCGAGCGCCGCGATTGCAGCTGCCTGCATCGCTGGATCGAGTGAAGTGTAGATACGGTAACCGCCGGCGGTGACCGGTACGCCCGCCCGCTGTGCCTGAATTTTGACGACGTTGACGAAATACGGCGCCGGCACGGCAACGCCGTAGTTGGGTGCGGTGACCAGAGGTGTGTTCTGCGCGGCGCGCGCCTGGGCGGGGGTGATGAAACGCTGCTGTGCCATGACGGCGAGGACAGTATTGCGCCGCTCTCTGACACGGTCGGGGTGCTTCACCGGTTCATACAGCTCGGGCCCCTTGGGCATCGCCGCAAGCGTTGCTGCCTCGGCCAGTGACAGCCTCGACGCGGGCTTGCCAAAGTAATGGCGAGCGGCGCTTTCGATTCCAAAATACCCGTGAGCGAAACTGATCTGATTGAGAAACGCCTCGAGAATCTGTTCCTTGCTGTAACGTTTTTCCATCTCGCGCGCGGCTGCCTGCTCGCGCAGCTTGCGGCCAAGAGTTCTGTCGGTTCGGTCGATGATGTCCGGGTGCATGTTGCCGACGAGAAGCTGCGTGATCGTGCTTGCTCCCCTGCGGTCTCCCAGGATGTTGTCCTTGATTGCGCCGGCTATACCGACCACGTCGACGCCATCGTGCTGGTAGAACCGCTGATCCTCGATTGCGACGAACGCCTGCGGAACGTACTTCGGAAGAGTTCGGATCGAAATACTGGTTCGGATCTGATTACCAATCTCGGCGAGAAGTGACCCGTCCCGGGCGAAGATCTGAGACGATTGCGGTTGCGGAACAATCCGCCACGGCTCGGTGGATCGCTGTGCGAGGGCCACGGCCGGCGCGCACATGGCGATCGAGAGTGCGAGCGCGAGCGACAGTTGCCCGCGCCGCGAGTGAATGACAACTTCATGGCAATGCATCAATCCGTTCACCTGGCAATCGTACAGTTCAAACCCGTCAAGGGCGATTACGGCGGCAACCTCGAACATCTGGGCGAAATATTTGCCCAGCTCGACTCACTGTCGCCACGACCACAGGTGGCATTTCTGCCGGAGACCGCCGTAAGCGGGTACTTCCTCGAAGGAGGAGTTCGCGACCACGCAGTCACGGCCGGAACACTCGTTCGCGACCTGAGCGCGCGATATAACGCCGCCGTTCCATCCTGTGAGCCAATGGATGTCGGCCTCGGGTTCTACGAGATCTGGAACAATTCAATCTACAACAGCGCCCTGTACGTAACGCTTGGCGGGGACTCGCCGATAGTTAGGCATGTGCATCGCAAGGTATTTCTTCCGACGTATGGATTGTTTGACGAGGAGCGATTCGTCGATCGCGGGTTCGAGATCCGGGCGTTCGACACCAGCTGGGGTCGCGCGGCGATACTCGTTTGCGAAGATGCGTGGCACAGCATGTCGGCGACGATCGCGGCACTCGACGGAGCGCAGATAATCTTCGTTCCTTCGGCGTCTCCCGCGCGCGGACTTTTTCCGCGCAGCGATGATCATGCAGGCCCGGCGAGTCTCGAGCGCTGGGAGCGACTCGCTCGTGACATATCATCTGAGCATGGCGTGTTCACCGCACTCGTTCAACTGGTGGGGGCGGAAGGAGGCAAGACCTTCCCAGGTGGCTCGGTAGTCGCGGGGCCGAGAGGAGATGTGAAGCTGAGGGCACCGCTCTGGGATGAGTCGATCGCAACAGTGACGCTCGATACTTCCGACCTCACGAGGGCACGTGTTGAGCTGCCGCTGCTCACCGACCTTCAGACAATGCTGCCCCACCTGATACGTACTATCGGCAAGATCCAGATCAACGAGCCGCTGCCACTCGCATACGATCCGCCGTCCAGCGACGGTGCGTCGCCGGTGGGGATCGTGTCCAGCGGGCTCAAGCAACCGATGACGTCGGGCCGCACGCCAGTTGGAAAAAATGCATCAAGTGGCACGGCGGCTTCCACTGTCATCGTCGTTTCTGCAACCGCTTCTGTAATCGGGCCGCCACCGCTTGACATCGACCCGGCGCTGACGGCCGACTGGCTGGTGTCGTTTCTGCGGGAAGATCTTGGCCGTCGCGGCTTCAAAAAGGGCGTCATCGGTATTTCTGGCGGCGTCGATTCGGCAGTGACGGCCTGGCTTGCGGCAAAGGCGCTCGGACCCTCGAACGTGATTGGCGTTCGACTGCCCTATCGCACCTCGAGCGCCGACTCGCTGGCGCACGCCGAGCTCGTCATCGACATGCTGGGTATTGATGGCCGCACTCTAGATATCTCGCCGGCCGTGGATGGCTACCTTTCCAGTGAGCCGGACGCTGGCCCCGCCCGAAGGGGCAACGTCATGGCACGAATGCGCATGATCGCGCTATTTGACCTCTCGGCCAAACACCACGCGCTACCTGTTGGCACCGGCAACAAGACCGAGCGGCTGATGGGCTATTTCACCTGGCACGCCGACGATTCACCGCCGGTGAATCCGCTAGGCGATCTCTTCAAGACGCAGGTGTGGGCGCTCGCGCGTCACCTGGGTGTACCGGAGGAAATCGTTGGTAAACCCGCGTCGGCCGACCTCATCGAGGGCCAGACCGACGAGGGCGACTTCGGATTGAGCTACGCGCGCGCCGATCAGATTCTGAACTGGCTCGTAAACGGTTACACCCGGGCGGATGCAGAGGCACACGGATTCACGGCTGATGAAGTCGATCTCGTGCACAAGCGGCTCTCGTCAACGCACTGGAAGCGGAAGCTGCCGACCGTCGCAATGCTGAGTCATAGCGCTATCGGCGAGACGTATCTGAGGCCGGTGGATTATTGATACGCGGTCGACCTCGTCAGCGTTCCCACAACCCTGGAGAGCGGGATAGCCGCAGGGGATGAAGCAACAACACTACTTCGCCACGCATGACCCTGCCACCACCCCCAACTCCGGCGGCGTTCTGAATTCACAGGTCGACATGAGCTGATACTTGCGGTTGTACTCATTCTCGGCTTTGGCCACTTCAGCGAGCTTGGCAAAGAGCGCCGTGGAATCCGTCGTCTTCGCGCAATAGGGCAGATAATATCGCGGGCCTCCGCACGAGCGATTCCCAACCGGTGCAGCCCTGCATTCAGTCGACGCCGAGCAGCCATTGGTCTTTGCTATCGCCTTGGCTCGTTCCTCGAGACGGAGAATCGCAGCCCAGTCGCCCTCTTTGGTGCCCGGGGCAATCCCGGTATTCGAGCCAGGCGGTGGGTCCTGCGGCGGCTGTTCACTTGCGAGCGGACCCTGAGCGCAGCCAACGAGAAACATTGCGCTGAAAAAGAGCAGTGCTCGATTTGTCGTCTTACGTGTCATTGCAAGTCTCCATTGGTGAGTCGTGGAATGAAATGTGACAAGAATTGAGCCACTCGATATGACCATGCCGACTGGCGCCATGTTCCCGCCCAACTCCGGCCACTATTATTAGCGTCAGCACTCTTCAACGAGCCCGATGGCAACCAGAACTATTCCCGATCGCAAGACGTCCCGGCAGTCCCCCGCTGGCCTGAGCCCCGACGTGCTCGTCCAAGCGTACCGGAATATGCTGCTGTCGAGGCGGATTGACGATAAGGAAGTGCAGCTCAAGCGTCAGAACAAGATCTTCTTCCAGATCTCTGGCGCGGGGCATGAGGCGATTCTCACGGCCGCGGCGATGGTGGCCCGTCCCGCCTACGACTGGTTCTACACATACTATCGCGATCGCGCGCTCTGCCTCCAACTGGGGGTGACGCCGGCAGAAATGCTTTACGAAGCCGTCGGTGCGGCAATCGATCCCGCCTCCGGTGGTCGTCAGATGCCGAGCCACTGGGGGCACAAGGATTACAACATCGTGTCGGCGTCGTCACCTACGGGCACCCAGTTCCTGCAGGCCGTTGGCTCAGCCGAAGCGACGCTTCGCGCGAAGCTTCTCGGGATTACCGAAGGGTTTCAGGACGATGAGGTGGTTCTGGTGTGCACCGGTGATGGAACCACCAGCGAGGGAGAATTCTGGGAATCGCTCAACACCGCCGCGAACCTGAAGCTCCCCATCGTGTATCTCGTGGAAGACAATGGCTACGCGATCTCGGTTCCAGTGGAGGTGAACACTGCCGGCGGTTCAATCTCGAAACTGGTACGATCGTTTCCGAATTTTCTGATCGAGGAAGTCGATGGCTGCGATTTCGTCGCCAGCCACGAGGTCATGACCCGTGCGGTGGAATACGCACGGTCGCGAAAAGGACCTGCGCTGGTGCATGCGAAAGTCATTCGGCCCTATTCGCATTCGCTCTCCGACGACGAGACGATGTACCGGCCGGCTGGGGAGCGTGATGCCGACGCCGCTCGCGACCCGATCGTCGTCTTTCCGAAGTGGCTCGTTGCCGAAGGGCATGCGACGGATGAGGAGCTGGAGCGTGTTGCGGCGGAAGTCGACGAAATTGTTCTCGCCGCTACCGACGATGCTCTCGCGCAACCGCAGCCCGGCGCCGATACGATTCACTACGCTGTTTATTCGCCGGATGTGGATCCGCGTAGCGAGCAGTTCGATACCGAGGATGATCCGCAGTTCACCGGCGATCCGACGACGATGGTGGATCTACTCAACGCCTGCATGAAGGATGAGATGCGGCGTAATGAGAAAATGCTGATGTTCGGCGAAGACGTCGCGGATGTTTCACGCGAGGAGCATCTCGACAAGGTCAAAGGCAAAGGCGGCGTCTTCAAGGTGACGTGGGGTCTTCAGCGCGAGTTCGGTGGCGCGCGCGTGTACAATACGCCACTGGCGGAAGCAAACATCGTCGGCCGTGCCATCGGGCTGGCCATCCGCGGTTTCAAGCCAGTCGTCGAAGTACAGTTCTTCGACTACATCTGGCCTGCTTACATGCAGATTCGGGACGAGCTGGCGACAATGCGCTGGAGATCGAACAACACGTTTTCGGCGCCCGTCGTTATTCGTACGACCTATGGCGGCTATATCCGGGGAGCCCTTTATCATTCACAGACGGGCGCGTCGTTGTTCACGCACTGTCCCGGCCTACGGGTGGTTTGTCCCGCAACAGCGCTCGATGCCAGCGGCCTGCTGAGAACGGCCATCCGCTGCGACGACCCCGTGATTTTTCTGGAGCACAAGCACCTGTACCGGCAGACTTACAACAAGAGCGCGAACCCCGGGCCCAACTTCATGATTCCCTTCGGCAAGGCAAAGGTCGTGCGAGAAGGGACGGATGTCAGCCTCATCACCTACGGCGCAACGCTGCAGCGCGCGATAACAGCCGCGAATGCAGTTGCCGAGGAGGGGATCTCAGTCGAGGTGATCGATCTCAGAACGCTTAATCCGTGGGACCAGGAGACGGTGTTCGAGTCCGTCAAAAAAACATCGCGGGTAATTGTCGCGTACGAAGACTCAATGTCGTGGGGATACGGCGCCGAGATTGCCGCTGAAATCGCGAATGAGTGCTTCGCCTGGCTCGATGCGCCGGTAATGCGCGTGGCGTCAACCGATACGTTCGTCGGTTATGCGCCGCAGCTCGAGGATGCGATTCTGCCCCAGATCGAGGATTTCAAGGTGGCGTACCGGGCGATTTCCAGCTACTGATTTCAGGCTATCATGCGCTCGGGCACGTCCCGTGAAGGTGCCTCATCCTGCACGCGGCGCGGCGCGGAGTCGCTGAGTGTCATCACCATTTCGTCAGCGCGGGGTACCGCACCTGTAACTCGCGTGATGATGCTCTCCATTCGGCGGAAGAAATCGATCTTCGTGAGCGCGCGATTGCACCAGCCATTGGTGATGCAGTAATTCATCGCGAATGGAGACGTGTGATGTTCGACATGCTCCTCGCGGCTCAGGATAAATCCCTTGCGTTGAAGCCATCCGACAAACTTCGGGGGATGCGGCATGTGCGCCCACTGGTGGACCTGATTGGTCGGAAGGCCTACCGCAGACATCGACACGATGAAGAGGGCAATGAGTTTGCCGAATCCGCCTGTAAGGGGAATCGCAAATGCGGCGACCAGAATCGGAAGCGTGACGATCGCGACATCGCCGTTCAGGCCAACAAATCCGCGTCGGAGGATGTCCTCAGGGTCGATGTGGTGAACGCGGAACGGCCGGAGGAAGCGGGGCCCGACAATCGGTGTCTGCTGGCTTCCCCAGCTATCCGCAATCCAGTGGACGACCCCTGATGCGAGGTCCGAAGCGACCCACGCCGCGGCAAGCGCCAGCGGCAGATACCATTGCAGGATCGCCGACGCTTCTGCGAGCCGCGAAATGTGCACGCCAACGAGCGAGTACGCGGCGAGGACACAGCCTGCCTGGATGAGCCGGGTCAGTAACATGATCTTGTGATTTGTGGCGAATGTATCATGCTGTTTCGTACGCGCAACCGCCGGATAACGGATTCATCCATCCGCGATATGCTACGCGCAACCGCTACCGGGTACGACCGCCACGGTTCGAGCTTCCACCAGACCGTCCGCTTGCCGCGCCGCCGGAACTTCGACTTGTCCCGCCGCCGCCGGAACGTGCGCTGCCACCAGAACGTGCGCTGCCACTACTGGAAAGCGCAGACGGTCCGCCTGTACCAGCACCACTGCTTCCGGCACCACCCGCCTGCCGCTGTTTCTTTGCTGCACTGCGCGCACGGTCCTCCGCTTTCTTCGCCCTGATTCCCGCAATTCGCTCGGCGATCGGAATCTCCAGCCGCTGCGCAGTTCTGGCCGCATAATCGAAATCGGGAAGCGTGACGCGTGGCAACCTGCGGCCGATCGCGCGCTCAATTCCCTTCACATCGCCTTCCTCTTCGGGCGCAACAAAGGTAAACGCCTCGCCCGTGAGCTCAGCGCGGCCAGTGCGACCTACGCGATGGATGTAGTCCTCCGGAGCCGGCGGAACATCGAAGTTTACGACATGGCCCAGCGCCTCGACATCGATGCCACGGGCAGCGATGTCGGTTGCCACCAGCACCCGGTACTTGCCGCTCTTGAATCCGGCAAGAGCCTCGGTGCGCTGCGGCTGCGACCGGTTGCCATGGATGCGCTCGGCCTTGATGCCGTTACGCACCAGATATTCCGCCAGCCGATTGGCCCGATGCTTGGTGCGCGTGAAGACGAGCGCTTCCTTCATTTCTCCACGCTTGAGAAGCTCGAGAAACAGCGACGATTTTAGTTCCTGGGGAACCGGATACAACGCCTGCGTGATGCCCACCGCCGGTGCCGACGTGCGATCGAGATTGATCGTAACCGGATTGTGCAGCATCTGGCTCGCCAGGGTGGCGATTGGAGCCGGAATTGTCGCGCTGAAGAAAAACGTCTGTCGTTTGGACGGTATCGCCCGAAGAATGCGCCGGACATCGGGCAGGAATCCCATGTCGAGCATTCTGTCTGCTTCGTCGAGAACGAGGTATTCGATTCCGTCCAGCTTCGCGTAGGATGACTTCATGTGGTCGAGCAGCCGACCCGGGGTCGCTACCAGCACATCAGTTCCGCTCCGGAATGCGTGCTCCTGGGGGCCCATTCCCACTCCCCCGATAATCGCCCACGCCGTTACCGGCGTGTGCATGGCAAGAGCATTCAGCTGTTCGACTATCTGCGCGGCAAGCTCGCGTGTCGGTGTGATTACAAGCGCCCGCGTCTTTCCGCGCGGCCGCTCGATCAGGTTATGAAGAATCGGCAGCAGAAACGCGGCTGTCTTGCCACTGCCCGTCGATGCGCAGGCAAGAACGTCGCGACCTTCGAGCGCGGGGGGAATTGCATCAGCCTGAATCGGCGTTGGCCGCGTAAAGCCCAGTTCCTTGAGGCCCGTAAGGAGGCTTCGGTCCAGATGAAGCGGCGAGAAGGACGCGGTCATTGTTCGTCAGGTGATGAGTGCATTTAATCCTCGAAACAGCAGGACCGTCAGAGTGACGGCACCAGCGGCGAGCAGAACAAGCCCGCCGACGACCGCCACGATTGTCAAACGGCTCGCCTTTTTCCCGGGCAATGGAGCGCCGAGGTGCTGGTCGAGAAGCGCGGCGTTCCGCGTGTTGGCCTTGAAGCTGACGTCGAAGAGATCGCCGATGAGCGGTATCGCACCCACGGCGGCGTCGGTAGCGAGATTGACCAGCATCCGGGTGAGAACCGTAGCCGGCACACCCAGCCGGGCGGCGGCAAGGACGATGTAGCCGGAGAATGCCGCACCGGCGACGTCGCCAATACCCGGCACGACTCCTATCAGCGAATCGAGGCCGAACCGGATGTTGGTGCCTGGGATACGTACCGCAGAGTCGAGCAGGCGCGCGAGCGATCGAACGCGTGCAGCCTTGTCGTCCGAAGCCATCGGCAGGTTCACGACCCGGCCGTCGGCGTCGCGCACTAGCGGCGCAGCGGGATCACGCATCAGACCGATTCAGCCCTTTGCGGTGAGTCCAGAGTGCCCTTACCAGCACGAACCCGGCGAACCCGAACAGCGCGTAGAAAGCGGCGAATGGCCAGTTGCCAGCGCCTGCCGCGAGGAAAGCGCCATAAAACTGATAGAGGGCGAGCAGTGCGATCACGACAACGAGGAACGGGATCAGCCGGGCAAATGAGCGCATGAATGGAAACGGGGTTGGCGGGACCGGGACTGCGTCCGATTGAATCTAGCTGCACCAGTTGGCAGAACGCAGACCGGCCCGCCGTGCAGGGCGGGCCGGTCTGATGTGTTCACTTGCTTGTAAGCCCAAGGTTCAGCGCTTGAAGATACCTCGAAGCTTGGCCTTGGTGGCCTCTTTCGCGCCCTCCTTCACACCTTCTTTCAGGCCTTCCTTCGCTCCCTGCTTCGCTTCGGCGGCGACTGAATCGGCATTGAAACCGGGCTTTCCATTCGATGCTGTTGCACCGAGATTCGGCATCTCGACCATTTGATAGCCGGCCGGAACCGTAAACGTCGAGCTGGGCACGTTGCTTTTCACAAAGTTCACCATCTCGCTGGTGACGATGCTCACCTGCTGCTTGCCCTTGTCGTCAGTTGAAACGGTTCTCGATACCGACTTGAGCGGAACACCGTACTGGATTTTGGCGTTGGCCGCCGTCATCTGTCGCTTGTAGTCAGGGTTGTTGAACATGTCCATCTGCGACAACATCGCCATGGACTGGCTGTTCGACACGAACGGGTTCGACAGGCTCCTCAGAGCCGGCGCGAAGTGATAGTCCGTCGTCGTTTCGCTCCGCGTCTTCGAGGAGCGGCCGAACACCTTGGCGTTGACCGTATAATTCTGAGTCATCCGCACGTGGTTGGTGGTGTAACCCTGAATCTTCGGTCCGGCACCCATGTCCTGCGCGTCGATCCTGACGTCGGACATTTCCATCTTCACGAGCCCTCCAACAGCATTTACCACCTTGCTCATCCCGGCAAACATGCTTGCCATGTCCCACGCCATGTACGACTTCTGGCTGGGATCGACGAGGAGCATCTTCGCGCCACGGTCAAGTACGAGAAAGTATGAACCCTTGCCTCCAAACGCTCCCGAGCTGCCCGCGACTGATGCATCCACAATGTCAAGGCGGGCATCGTTACCCGCAACCGTTCCGCGTCCGCGCATGGTCACGGTTTCCTTGTTGCCGCTCTGCGGGCTCTGCGACTTGACGATGAACTCGTAGGTAGTTCCATCGGCCACGGGAAATGCCGCGGCGACAACGAAAGGCAATGCAAGCACCGCCGCGAGCCGAGCCGGGCGGGGAAAATGGTCGAGCATGCGGCCTCCTTCTCTGGATCAGAGCGGGATTAAGGGGTTCGGTAGATTTCAGTCCCTCAAACTACAGGTCTCCGGCTGGCGTCGCCACATGTTTGTGCGTCCGGGGAGAGGGACTGGCGGCAGGGGCCGGGCGCGGTTCCGCCAGACCGGGCAGACGCGGGCGGCTCAGCTGGGTGGAATCAGCCGCTGGGCGCCACTCAGATGGTTTTTTTGGGAAACATTACTGACGCTACCGCGGCCAGCGTCAGAACCACGGCAATCACAAGGAGTGATATAATCGTCGGAATCGTATAGACGCCACTCAGCAGCATCTTGGCTCCGACGAACGTGAGCACGACGGCCAGGCCAAGCTTGAGATAGTGGAATTTGTGAATCACCCCGGCGAGAAGAAAATAGAGCGATCTCAAGCCCAGAATTGCGCAGACATTCGACGTGTAGACGAGAAAGGGATCCTTGGTGATGGCGAAGATAGCCGGAATCGAGTCGACGGCGAAGATAAGATCGGTAGTCTCGACCAGAACGAGCACGACGAAGAGCGGGGTCGCCATCAATACAACGGCTTCTCCCCGTTTCGGCGCCTCGCGCACGAAGAAGTTCTGGCCACGGTAGTCGTGAGTCACCGGTAGCAGCCGGCGCACCAGGCGGAGCACCGGGTTCGCCTCAGGCTCGATATCGGTCTCGTCGTGGGTTGCCATCCGGATTCCTGTAAACACCAGGAATGCCCCGAATACGTAGATGATCCAGTGAAACCGCTCAATCAGGAAGGCACCGGCCGCTATCATGCCCCCGCGCATGAGCAGGGCGCCGATAATCCCCCAGAAGAGCACGCGGTGCTGATACTTCTCCGGAATCCTGAAATACGAAAAGATCAGGACGATGACGAAGATGTTGTCGATCGAGAGCGAGTACTCGATCAGATAGCCGGTGACGAACTCCAGCGCCGGCTGAGGCCCACGGAGCCAGTATATGACTCCAGCGAAACCCAGTGAAAGCGCAATCCAGACAGAGCTCCACGTGGCGGCTTCCCGGACGCTGACGATGTGAGCTTTCTTGTGGAAAACACCGAGGTCGATGGCCAGAACCGCCAGGACTCCGACGTTGAATGCGAAGAACAGCGCCTGCCCGCTCATTCGCGCCCGGTCACGCGGCTAACGTGGCTGCCAGCAAACTTTTTCTCCAGTCAGCGCCGCTCCAGGGCGTCGCGCACATCCAGGAGCACCTCGAAGTAGAGCTGCTCGCGCCGGTATGCGAAATCAAGCACAGTCATCTGCGACTTGTCGCCGCTCTCTCTGGCACGTTCGAAGGCTTCGCTGTACATCTCGTCCAGGTTCTGCAGGATGCGGTCGCGGGGGCGTGACATGATGCGCTCGGCGGTGTCAGGGTCGGGTGGCAAGATGTTGCCATGCTTGTCAATGCCCGAAATGCGCTCCAGCATGGTTTCGGGATCGCGGCCGTCGAAGATGAACCTCTGAGCCGCCCCGAGTGCAAGGCGCCGCGGGTTGTACGGAATGGGCATTGACTGCAATGTAAAAGCCCGGGGCACTCAAACGAAGCGGGCGAAGGGTTGATGCCCCCTCCGCCCACGGGAAATCCGGACGCGCGGGCTGCTATCTGTTGCTGTCGCCCCTGTCGCCCTGCCCTGATTCCGAGTCGGTCTTCGATTTCTGGTTGTTGTCCTGCGACAGTGAGCGGTTCAAGTCGTCGCTCTCCGTGAATTTGCCTTCCTTGTCACGCCTCACGTAGCGCTTGTCGCCTTCGTTGGGCTCGATAAGTTCGCGATCGTCTGCCATTGCCACTCCGGGGTCAGAGGAAACTACAGGAATATCGATTGGCAGAAGGCATGCCAGATTCAGGCTTTGGCCGACCCACGGTCAACCACCGGACTCGGCCCTCAGACGATGAAACACAGCTTCTTCAACCACCTGGCCCCGTTTTAGATGCTCCACAACGATTCGTTCGAGAAGCTCCGGAGTTACCCCTCCATACCAGATTCCATCGGGATACACCACCACAATCGGCCCTCCAATGCAGACCCCCAGGCAGGGTGTCTCGCCGCGCTTCACACGAGCGGGGCCGAAGAGAAGGCCTTCGCGCTGAAGCAAAGAGGCAAGTTGCGAGTACAGCGCCCTGCCCTGCCGGTTGGGCGAACAGAAACTACCCGTGCACACCAGCACGTGGTGTGAGTAGGCCTCCATGAACGGCGCATCGAACGGTTCAGCGGCGGGCATTGCTTATGCGCTCTGTGGCGCGGGCTCGAGCGTGCAGACGAAGACATGGTGCCTGTATTGTCCCATCTCGAAAGATGCCAGCGTGCGGGCGAGGTTGACAGTTGCGAATGACGAAGATTGTTTCTGACTTCAGCCTTTCGGAGATCGCAAATGACCAGCACACCATATCGCAACCCGTCACGTCTACCGGCCGATCCAGCAATCGTTCAAAAGGGCTATGCCCACCCCGAGGCACTGGTGACGACAGAATGGCTTGCCGGACACCTTGACGATCCTGCGATTCGCATTCTCGAAAGCGATGAGGACGTGCTCCTCTACGACACTGGCCATATTCCGGGCGCGCAGAAGGTGGACTGGCATGAGGATCTGAACGATTCCGTTCAGCGCGACTACATCACGAGCGAGCAGTTCGAGAGGCTGCTCCGCGCGAAGGGCATCGATGAGAGCACAACCGTCATCTTCTATGGTGACAAGAACAACTGGTGGGCTGCCTACGCCTACTGGGTTTTCCAGCTTTTCGGATTCACGAATGCGAAGCTCCTGGATGGCGGTCGGATCAAGTGGGAGCAGGAGGGGCGGGACATGATCACTGATGTTCCGTCATTTGCGCCCACCGATTTCAGGGCTCAGCCACGTTCCGATGAAGCAATCCGCACGTTTTTTCATGAAGTACGCGAGCACGCTGAAAACGGCAAACCGCTGGTGGACGTCCGCTCGCCGGATGAGTTCAGTGGCGTGAAGACTCACATGCCGGAGTATCCGCAGGAGGGAACGCTGCGGGGCGGTCATATCCGCGGGGCTCGCAGCGTTCCCTGGGCCCGCGCCGCAAACAGCGACGGAACATTCAGGTCGGCTGACGAACTGCGTGATATCTATGAGAAGGAGCAGGGGCTCAAGCCCGATGATGACATCGTTGCGTACTGCAGGATTGGTGAACGGTCGTCACACACCTGGTTTGTTCTCACACGGCTGCTTGGCTACGAAAAGGTTCGTAACTACGATGGAAGCTGGACTGAGTGGGGAAATGCGGTTCGGGCGCCGATCGAGAAAGGAGGCCCGAAGTGACATCGGCAGTGAACCCAAAAGTGGGCAAGCCGGCAAAAGTGGTGGTCGAGTGGAAAGGTGGTCGCAGATTCAGCGCGGGACACCGCGGTCGTCCCGCGGTTCTGCTCGACGGGGATGGCGTCGCCGGGCCGAGTCCGGTGGACGCGCTCCTTGGAGCACTCGCGTCTTGCGTATCGGTGGATGTGGTGGATATCCTCGCAAAGCGCCGGACGCCCGTTCAATCGCTCGATGTAAATGTCATCGGCGAGCGGGTCGATGGCACTCCGCGCCGCCTGAGCCACGTCACCCTCGATTTCACGATCGCCGGTAGTGGCATCGAGCGCACTCAGGCCGAGCGGGCAATCGAACTCGCCGTGACAAAATATTGTTCGGTTCGTGACTCTATGTCGCGCGATATTCCGGTGGTGTGGAACCTGAAACTGGAATTGGAGAAGGAAGCCACACCCGCGTGATCGGGTGAGAATCGGACATCACGCCCTTCGGTGCGGAATCGCTCATAAACAAGACCGGATTCACCTCGTGTTGAGGCAAGTGTGGGTGATATGATCCCGGCGCTCCGGCTGATCTTCGCAATCCTTCTTTTTCTGGCGTCGCTGCTCGCTGTATTTCCCGAGCCCACATATAATCTCTGGAAGCTCTCCATCGCGGTCACCGAATGGGGACATGTGCTAGCGTTGATCGCGCTCATTCCGCTGCTCCCGGGTTGGAGTGGCAGTGGTCTGGGCCGGATCGGCGCTGCGTTCAGTGTCGTCACGATGATGCTCGCTTTATCTCCACTTGTGAGGGCGATACCGATTGCGCGTGCTTTGCCGGCGCGGCTCGATATTGCGTTTGGTTGCACGGCGACGGGAGACGGCAGGGTGCAATCTCAGCCGGCAGGGAACGGCAACGTGACGTCCCCGGTGGGGCGTGGAGCCGGCTGCGAGATCAGTCCTCGAAGCGGGCCTGATGCGCCGAGCCGCCGCGCGCCGATTCGTGGCGGAGATCTGTTCCGCGGAGTACGGTCTCCGTCGGTGGATGTAACAACTCACGTCTACGTCGTGCGGAACGGTACGCCACTCGGGCTTGACTTGTACCGGGCTGGAGATCGATCAACGGCAGCCGCGGGCGGAGCAACTGCTGCGCCGGTCGTTGTAATGATTCATGGTGGGTCATGGAGGGGCGGGTTGCGTACCGATCTTGCACCCCTCAACCGGTACCTGGCCGCGCGGGGCTTCGGGGTTGCGGCGATCAGCTACCGCCTGGCTCCGGACCATCCGCATCCCGCCGCAAGCGAGGACGTAAGTGCCGCCATCGCGTATCTGAAGACGAACGCCGGCAAGTTCGGCATCGATCCGTCCAGGATGGTGTTGATCGGGCGATCAGCGGGCGGCCAGCTCGCGCTGCTCGAGGCGTACCGGGGCAATGATCCAGCCATTCGCGGGGTGGTGGGATTCTATGCGCCATCAGATCAGAAGTACGGATACGACCATCCTTCAAAGCCACGGGTGTTCGACAGCCGGGGAGTTCTCGAGGGTTTCCTTGGCGGCACGCCGGCGACGGTTCCGGAGGCCTATGCATCGTCGTCGCCGATCAATTATGTGGGGTCCCATACAATTCCGACGCTGCTCATTCATGGAACGCGCGACGAGCTGATTTTCCCCGCGCAGAGCCAGATGCTTGCGGAAAGGCTTGCGGCGGCCGGCCGGCAGCATTTGTATCTGGAGATTCCCTGGGGCCGCCACGGGTGCGATTTCAATTTCAGCGGGCCGTGCGGGCAGATGAGTACGTACGCGATCGAGAGGTTTCTTGCGGCGGTTACCAGATGACCTCGGGACGCAGGCCCTGCTCAAGCAAATTGACTAAGGCACTTTGGCAGTGAGCCTGAGCGATGTGCCCCCCGCTCATCCAGTTCTCGTCTACCGCCCGCGCTTCTTCCCCCCAACCGGGGTCGGTTTGTACGTCGCCCACTTTTTCTCCGTATCCTCGAGCTCCTGTCTTAGCTTCACATAGCTTTCGTACCGTTCGCTGCTGATCTCACCCTTGGCGACACCGGTTCGCACGTCGCAGTCAGGCTCCGCCGTGTGAGTGCAGTCCGAAAACCTGCACTCCCCGATTGCGGCCCGGAATTCCGGAAAGCATGCGTCGAGATTCTCGGACGGCATCCCCCACATTCCCACCTCGCGAAGCCCGGGGGTATCAACTACGTACCCGGCGTCGGGGAGCGGATGCAGTACCGCACCAACCGTCGTATGCCGCCCCTTGTTTACCGATTCGCTGATTTCTCCAACGCGCAGGTTGAGGCTCGGGTACATCCCGTTCAACAGCGATGATTTTCCAACGCCGGAGGGTCCGCTCAGCACCGATGTACGGCCAGCCAGGGCGTCATGCAGCTCTTCGAGGCCGATACCCTCTTTCCTGCTCGTGAAGTGCAAGGCGTACCCCGCGCGCTCGTAATCCCGGAATCGCTCGCGGGTTTCTGCCTGATCGACGAGATCGATCTTGTTGATAACGATTCTTGCTTCCAGATCGTTCCCCTCGGCGATTACGAGAAAGCGGTCCATCATCCGGACATGCGGTTCCGGTTTGGCGGCGGCAAACACGACGATTACCTGGTCAATGTTCGCGGCGACGATTCTCTCCCCGTGTCCGCCACCGGGCATGCGTCGCGCGAGCTGCGACTTCCGCGGCAGAATCTCAGCGATGGCCCAGGTGTCTCCGGCCGAGTCGCGCTCGAGCCAGACGGCATCACCGACGGTGAGCTTGAGTGCAGTATCGCTTTCCTTCTTGAGCCGGCCTCGTATCGAGACATCGTGGGTTTCAGCATCGGTCGTGCGTACCTGCCAGATGCCGCCCGTCCCGGCCATTACGACGCCACGCTTGCGGTTTGCGTCCGGCCCCTCTGCTTCGTGTTCGAAGCTCACTGAATCACGCGAACATCATCGTATCGAATGGTCACTGCGCGGTCTCATCGCGCATCGCTTCCCACCACGGCCGGCCAGACGCAGCGCGGCCGGCGACGACAGAGTCAAGCTGTCCGCGCGCGTCATTCAACTGCATCCCGCCAATTTGCTCGCGCACCTCGGCTTCTGTCTCGGCGTAGCAGAGATAATCCGTCTCTACGTGCCCGGCGGCAACAGGATCGCCGGTTGCCCATCGCACGAACAACAGGTATCCCGCGAACGGCCGCTCTCTTTCACCGGTGGCATCGGTCATTATCTCGACGCTGTACGACGCGCCGTCCCGGCCCTCGAACGCAGGCGGGCGGGCGTGGACCGCCGCATAGCCACCGACCGTGTTCGCGTCACCCTTTGCATGGTCCGCAGGAAGAAACTGGCTCATCGCAAGCGGCGGCGGCTGCCGACCATCTCCTTGATGACATTCCCGGTGATGAACGCCATGTTTGCCGGCCGCTCCGCCAGCCGGCGCATGAGGTAGGGATACCACTGGGTGCCGAAGGGCACGTACACTCGCATGCGGTAACCCTCTTTTACGAGCTGCTCCTGCAGGTCGCGGCGAACTCCATACAGCATCTGGAATTCGAACCTGTCGTTTGCGATTCCCTGCTCGCGCGCAAACCTCTTCGCGTCGGCGACGATCACTTCGTCGTGGGTCGCGATACCCGGGTAATGTCCGTCGAGCATCAACGAGTGCATCGCTCTGACGTATGACTGATCGACGTTCTTTTTTTCGGGAAACGCAACAGTTTCCGGCTCCTTGTATGCACCCTTGCAGATGCGCACCCTTGCGCCGGCGATGTTTGCCTGTTCGACATCGCCCTGAGTGCGGTACAGGTAGCTCTGCAGAACGATGCCGACATTCGCGCGGTAGGATGGATAAAGCCGTTCATAGAACAGCTCGAGAGTTTTCGCGGTGTAGGCACTGCCCTCCATGTCCAGGCGCACAAAGGTCTTGTAATCTCTGGCGCGGTCGAGGATATCCTGCAGGTTGGAAACGCAGAGATTCTCGGAGATGTCGAGCCCCATCGCGGTAAGCTTTACCGAGACGTTTGCATCCAGCGCGCTGGATTTGATGCGTTCCAGCATTTCCATGTACTGCCGGGCAGATTCACGTGCCTCGCCTTCGTTGCGAACGCTTTCGCCAAGGAGGTCAAGCGAGGCCGTGATGCCTTTCGCGTTGAGCTGCCTGACGGCCGCCAGCGCAGTATCGAGCGTCTCGCCGGCGACGAATCTCCCGGCGAAGCTGTTTGCCATTCGATTGTGACGGACGAAGCTGAAAACCCGCGGCTGATTCGAGAGATAAAGGAGAGCGTTACGAAGCATCTGAACCTGAGGACTATTGGGAAAGTGGCGGCAGTGGGATAAAGGTGCGCAGCACCGGGAATTCGGCTCCGGGCTTCCCAGCGGCATCGAAGTAGTTCCAAGTGACGAGACCGTCGTCGCTTTGGGGTTCGAGCATGTAGAAAGCAAGAAGACCGAGCGGCTGATTGGTGCGGACGAGGAACGATCCCGCTGGAATTGTCCGTTCCGTTTGTATCCACCGACCGTCGATGCGCATCTCACGGTGCCCCTGGAATGGCCGAGCTGACGCCGCCGCTGAGTCGATCCTGAAAAAGTGCACAGGCCCGCGCCAGTCACGCGAGAGCGTACTTACTGAGACGCCGTGTCGCCGCAAAGCCCCGACAACCTGCGTATCGCCCCTGGCGATGAAATAGCTACCGAATTTCTTTTCCGAGAGTGTTGGTGCGAATCGGTCGTAGACTGACATCTGTACTGTCGTAAAGCGACCCGTTCGGCGGCGCCCTTTCGGAACGCCGGGTTGTGTCCGGGCGGAGTCGCTTGTGCGCTCGACAATCTCTGCAACGACCCCTTGTAAGTAAGGTGCGGCGCGCATGGTTGAGCGGAGAGCCGCTCTCCGTCGGTCGTCGTGGAGGTCGTTGCCGATCCGGTCGTCGCCCGGGAAAATCGCAGCGTCATTGCGGATAGCGCTCGAGCGAACGGCTTGCGTCATTGACTTGATCTGCAACGCCTGCTCCCCCACGAGCGATAGTATCTCTCCCACAAATGCATACGTCGATGCAACTCGGCGCTGCATCGGATCGTGCGAATACGCCTCACTCAGAATGCTGATGCCCCCGCGGAGCCCGTAGTAATTGGTGCCGAATCGCGGACGAGAATCGAACGTTACCCATCCCTTCGAGAGTGTGTCAGCCGAGACGAAGTCGCCGTAGTCGAAAGTCTCGAAGCGGCGTCGGGAGCGCATTCGCTCACGCAGCACCGGCAATAGCGAGTCACGTGTAAACGCGCCTAGGGGTGACGAAGGATGGAGCGGCGGCGCATACGTGAGAGCGTAACCGTGATAGCTGCCGTTGGTGGTATGCAGGTCCACGAACACATCGGGATTCCAGGCGTTGAACATTGCCAGCGAAGCGCGCGTTTCCGGAGCCTCAGCCTTGATGTAATCGCGATTGAGATCGAGTCCCTGAGCGTTCGGTCGCACACCCACCTGTTCGGGGCCGTTCTGCGATCCGCGGGTGGTATCCTGCGACCCGAACTTTTCGTTTCCGTCAGCGTTGTAAATGGGAACCGCGATGAGGATTACCGAGTCGAGCGCGTTGGGGCGTCGTGGGTTGCTCAGATCCCGCAGCAGCGAGAGCAGTGCTTCCTTGCCCTCGATCTCGCCCGCGTGGATGTTGCCCTGCACGTATACGACCGGCCTGCCCAGCTTTCTCGCTTCGTCGGGAGTAGAGACCTGCGGCCTCGAAGCAATGACGTAGGGAATCTCGCGTCCCTCGCTGGTGCGCCCGATCGATCCGAACGTCAGCCCCGGCCGGCCTTTCAGTGAATCGATGAACGCCACCACATCGGCGTAGTGCGAAGTCTCCCGATACGCCGTTCGCTCCGCACGGGTTCGCGGACCCGGCGGTGACCCGCCAATCATTACCGAGCCACACGCAGTCATCATCGCGAGACTCACCGCCGCAATCCCGCTACGCACGAGTGTCACGAGCACACCGTCAAGCTCAGTGTCCCGCTGGCCTCGGTGGTCCCGGTGGTCTCGGTGTCCCATCCGCCGCAGCCACGCATGACCTCACACTCTCGCCGGGGACATCGCAACTCTAGAGGTTCTCGAGAACAAATCGCGTCAACGTGTCGTAGAGATGCAGCGTGCCACCGGCACCGGAAATCGAATGCGTCTTGTTCGGGTACAGCATCAGCGAAAACGGTTTCCGCGCAAGCTGAAGCTTCTGCATGAGCTGCACGGAGTTCTGCGGATGTACATTGTCGTCGCCCAGCCCATGCACGAGCAGAAACTTCGCCGTCAAACCGTTGACATGTGTGAGCGGAGCCGACGCGGTATAGCCGGCGCCATTATCCTGCGGAGTCCACATGAAGCGTTCCGTGTAGATGGTGTCATAAAGCCGCCAGTCAGTTACAGGTGCAACTGACATACCCATCCGGAACAGATTGCCGCCTCTCATGGTCGCCATTGCCGTCATGTACCCGCCGTAGCTCCACCCCCAGATGCCGATGCGGGCGCTGTCCGCCCAGCTTCTCTGCCCGAGCCAGCGTGCGGCGGCGATCTGATCGTCGCTTTCCAGTTTACCCAGCTGATTCTGCGTCATCTTCCGGAAATCCCGGCCACGCCACGCCGCGCCGCGGTTGTCGACCACCACTACGACGTAGCCCTTCTGCGTGAGCGACTGATGCCACAGGTAACGCGTCCCGCCCCACGAGTCATTTACCTGAGGCGATGCAGGTCCACCATATACATACATCAGCACAGGATATTTTTTCGTACTGTCGAACGTCGAGGGAACCAGCCGGTACGCATCGAGCATGGTCGTACCATCGGCGGCCGGCAATCGGAAAAAACCGCCGGCGCGTATGCCAGTCGCACTGAGCCTTTGTTTTAGCGCAGCATTGTCTTCGATTACGCGCACCCGGCGCATCGAGGGAAACTCCTGCAGCGACATCGTTGAGGGGATGCCGAAACTCGAATGCGTATCGATGGCGTAGCGTCCGCCGGGCCCGACGTTGAGCGTATGTGAGCCATCGCCCTGCGTCACTCGCGTGCCCGGTCCGCCGTTCAGCGAATACCTGAAAACCTGCCGCTGCGTGGCGTTGGGGGCGGCGACCTGAACGTAGACGGTCCCGCGCGGCTCATCGACCTTGACCACTCCAAGCACATCAGATCCGGTCTGCGTGACCTGGCGTACGAGCTTGCCACTTCTATCATGTAGATACAGCTGGCGCCATCCGCTGCGGTCGCTCAACCAGAGAAACTGGCGGCCGTCCCCAATCCACACCGGATCCTCGACATCGACGTATGCAGAGTCCGAGTCAGTGACCATTGCGCGGGTTATACCGCTTACCGCGCTCGCCATCAGCAGCTCCGAACGATTCTGCCGCCTCGGCATTCGCATCACGACGACGCTGTCATTCCCTGCCCAGTTCATTCGCGGTATGTAGACATCCGGCCCGGTTGCAACCTGCAGCCATTTCGTCGCGCCACTGGCGATAGAAATGATGCCGAGACGAACGGTGGAGTTCGGTTGACCGGCTTTCGGGTAGCGAAGCGGTGCTACTGCCGGATAAAGCCCTGTTTCGTCCACCATCGGAAACGACGGCACTCCGGACTGATCGAATCTCCAGAATGCGAGCCGGCGCCCGTCAGGACTCCAGCGGAAGGCGTCGCTGAGGCCGAACTCTTCTTCGTAAACCCAGTCGGTGGTGCCGTTGATGATCGTCTCGCTGCCGTCAGTGGTCAGCTGGCGTTCCCCTCCCGCAAGATCCGAGACCCAAAGATTGTTTCCGCGCACAAAAGCAACCTGCCTGCCGTTGGGGGAAAATTTCGCGAACATCTGCAAACCGGGCTTCGTCGAAATCGGTACGATCCGCCTGGAGGCGATATCCAGAACGTGATACACGCCGCGCGTGTTCTGTCTCCATACCCGTTCGGAGTCGTGAAACAGCAGTGCCTTCGTTTCATCCGAAGACAGGTCAATGTTCTCGATGTCCAGACGCTTGCCGGCGGCTCCAACGATTGCACTGGCATCGACGAGCAGTGTCGTCTGGCCCGTCGCCAGGTCGACCCGCACGAAGTCACTGCCCCCCGCCGCGTTCGACTTTGTGCCCAGATATGATTTGCCGTCGGCGAGCCAGTGGATCGAGGGCAAAGGAGCGCTTTGGAAGTCGCGTCCGGCAAAGATTCTATCGACTGTCAGCATCGATGCCCCACCCTGCGCACTGGCAGCAAGCGGCACGAGAACGGCAAGCATCAGTGATCTGAAACAGTTACGCATCATTGGTCTGGTTTGCAAAACGTGGTTTGTCATGCACCGTGATACACCGCGTACACGATCACGACTCCGGATAAAATCGCTCGCCCCGGCGCGCCATCTCTGTCAACAGTTCAGCGGGTTGGAACCGTCCCGGAAATCGGTCGTTCAATCCCTGAAGCTGACTGACAACGTAGTCGACGCCGAGCGAGTCGATGTATCTGAACGGGCCGCCGCGGAACGGTGGGAACCCGAAGCCGAAGACCGCGCCGACGTCGCCATCGCGTGGCGAATCGATGACGCCTTCGTGCAGGCATCGCGCTGCTTCGTTCAGCATCGGCATCACGGTGCGCTGCTGGATCTCGAGGGCGTCGATAGAGGTCTGAACTGCCGACCCACCATTGGCGCCAGCCGACGCTCGTGATGGACGCAGCAGCTCGTAGACTGTCTGATCCACCTGCCCTTTCTTGCCGGCGTCGTCGTAGAGATAGAAGCCTTTCCTGACTTTACGTCCGTACCGACCCGAAATTACCACCGCCTGCAGTGAAGACGGCGGCGCGAATCGCTCGCCGAACGCTTCATGCATGATCTTTCCTGCTTTGGCGCCTACGTCGAGACCCACCTCATCGACGAGGGTGATTGGCCCCACTGGAAAACCCCAGCTGACGAGCGCCTGGTCCACGGCGTCGACACCCGCGCCTTGATCGAGAAGACGTCCGGCCTCGTTGATGTAAGGAGTCAGGATGCGGTTGACATAAAAGCCGGGTCCGTCGTTTACGACAATCACAGTCTTGCCGAGTTTTTTGCCGTACGCGACCACGGTCGCTGTCACGTCGGGGTCGGTGATGGAAGTCGTGATCACTTCGAGCAGCGGCATCTTGTGAACGGGCGAAAAGAAATGCATTCCGACCACCCGTTCCGGCCGCTCCGAGACCTCTGCGATTTTAGTTATCGGGATGGTGCTGGTATTGGACGCGAAAATCGCGTCCGGCCGTATGACGGCTTCCACCTCCCGGAGTACCTCGTGTTTCACTTTGAGGTCTTCGAATACCGCCTCGATCACGAGATCCACATTGCCGAAGCCGGAGTAGTCGACTGTCCCGCCGAGCAGGGACATCATGTCCGAGTATTGGGCGCGCGTTACCTGTTTCTTTGTCAGCCGTTCCTTCAATACGTCCCGCACCGCCGCGAAGCCTTTTGCTACGCGGCCGTGATCGGCATCCTTCATCCGCACCAGGGTGTTCTGCTGCAGGGCGATCGATGCTATTCCCGCTCCCATGAAGCCGGATCCGAGCACGCCGAGCTTGTCGATTGGAGCGGGTTGCGGCTGTGATTCGCCCGGTGAGAGGCGCACTCCCGAATCCTTTTTCAGCGCCGTGGTTGCAAAGAACAGTGAGATCAACTGCCTCGAGACATCGGTCGCGGCCATTTCTCCAAAGAGCCGGGATTCTTCGCGATAGCCGTGGCCCGGACCGCCGGAATATCCTGCGGCGACCGACTCGATTGCCGCGAGCGGTGCCGGATAGTTGCCGCCCGTCTTCTTCAGAGTTTCGTCTTTCGCCCGTCGCAGCACTACGAGCCGGCCGGCGGGATTCTCGTCGAGGAGGAATGCCGTTACACCCACGTCCCGCTTTTCGTGTTTGCGTACGCCGGAAACAATCTCGTTTGCACGTTGAACGGCGACTCGTCGAAGTATTGCCGGATGCACGACTTCGTCCACCAGTCCGATTTGCAGTGCTTTCTTCGCGCGGACATTCTTTCCCGTGAGAATCATGTCGAGCGCTGCGCGTATGCCTATCAGGCGCGGCAATCGCTGCGTGCCGCCCGCGCCAGGGATGAGACCGAGCTGAACTTCGGGAAGCGCGAGCAGTGTTTTCGGGTGGTCGGTGGCAATGCGGTAGTGCGCCGCCAGCGCCACTTCGAGGGCGCCTCCGAGGCAGGCGCCGTGAATTGCACAGACCAGTGGCGTTCGCATTCGCTCGATCGATTCCAGGAGCAGCTGTCCGTCGTGGCTCAGCCGTGCGGCATCATCGGCCGTTTTGAGCTCGAGAAACTCTTCGATGTCGGCGCCCGCGATCCAGCTGTCGGTTTTGCCGCTCAGAAGTACAGCGGCACGAACTTCGAGGTCGCGCTCGAGGCGGTCAAAAAGCGCCACGAATTCATCCTTCACTGCCTTGTTGAACTTGTTGACCGGCTCGCCAGGCAGGTCGATTGTGATGACGGCGACACCGTTCTGGATTTCGGTGGTGAGCGCGTAGGGCGAGGTCACGCGTCTCTCTCCAGGACCATCGCGAAACCCATTCCGCCCGCGGCGCAGACCGTCATGAGTCCGAATTGTCCGTCGCGCCGCTCGAGCTCGTTGAGCAGAGTCACGGTGATTCGCGAGCCGGTTGCTCCGAAGGGATGTCCGATCGCGATCGATCCGCCCATGACATTGAGGCGTGACTGATCGACTTCGCCCACCGGTCTGGAAAATCCCGCGCGTGCCGCCCATTCCTTTGATTCGAATCCGCGCAGGTTCGACAGCACCTGTGCCGCGAACGCTTCGTGCATTTCGACGAGATCGATATCGTCGAGGGTCAGGCCAGCGCGTGACAGAGCGACAGGAGCAGCGAGTACCGGTGCCTGGAGCAACTGTTCACCGGGATCCAGTGCAGCGTACGCGTACGACCGGATGTAGCCCATTGGTTCGTAGCCGAGGGCTTTTGCTTTTCGCTCGCTCATTAGGAGTACGCATGCGCCGCCGTCGGTGAGAGGCGATGCATTACCGGCGGTGACGCTTCCGTATTTGCGATCGAACACCGGTTTGAGTGCCGCGAGCAGATCGTAGCTCGTGTCGCCGCGGATGCCGTTGTCGCTGGTCACCACGCTTTCGAAACCGGGCGGGACATACACCGGCATCATCTCGTTTGTGAGCCGGGCGTCAGTTGTGCCTGCCGCGGAGAGACGGTGCGACCGGAGTGCGAAATGGTCCTGGTCCTCGCGGGAAATATCGTTGATCTTCGCCATCTTCTCGGCGCTTTGTCCCATCGATTCGCCGGTCGAAGGTTCGGCGATGGCTGGCGTGACCGGCACCAGATCTTTCGGGCGGATCCTGCCCAGAGCTTTCAGGCGCGCAGGAAGAGACTTTGCCTTTGACGCGAGCACCAGAGCTTCGGCCATTCCCGCGGAGTGGAGAATTGGCACACTCGACAGCGACTCGGCGCCACCGGCGATGGCGACGTCGATGTGGCCGAGTGCGATCTGGTCGGCGGCGTCGGTGATTGCCTGGTTCGCCGAGGCGCAGGCGCGGCTCACGCTGAAAGCCTGAACCCCTTTCGGGAGCAGCGGCATGAGTGCCACTTCGCGGGCGATGTTCGGAGCGATTACGGAAGGGACAACCGTTCCGAACACCAGCGCTTCGACTTCCGAGCCGTCGAGGTTGGTGCGCTGAATGAGCTCGGCTACGCAGAGTTTGCCGAGGTCAATTGCAGAAATGGATTTGAATGCTGTGCCGGCTTTGGTAAAGGGTGTTCGGACACCGGCGACGATTGCGACTCTCCTTCCGTTTCCAAAGGTGGGCATAGCCGGAAGTTAGAGAGGTGGGGGGTATCTTTCCAGAATGCGCGCAATGTTCGCCGCCCTCGAGGGCCGTCGTTTTGACCTGCTGGTGATCGGTGGTGGTATTACGGGGGCGGGGATCGCGAGAGATGCGGCGATGCGCGGGCTGAGCGTTGCGATTGTCGACAAGGGCGATTGGGGAAGTGGGACATCGAGCCGCTCGTCGCGGCTCGTGCATGGCGGAATCAGATATCTCGAACATGGCGAGATAGCGCTGGTTCGTGAATCCGTGCGCGAGCGCGAGGTGTTGATGCGGATTGCGCCGCATCTCGTGAAGCCGCTCGAGTTCACCTGGCCCGTGTACCGGGGGGCGAGACTGCCGAGGTGGAAATTGAGGGCAGGGTTGGCGTTGTATGATGTGCTGGCGGGGTCGCGCGGGTCGAGGAAGCATCATGGGCTTGATGTCGAGAGCATTGTCGAGCATGAGCCGATGTTGCGGAGGGACGGTTTGGTTGGGGGCGCGACTTATCACGATGCGGCCACAGATGAT
The DNA here is from genome assembly GCA_037721215.1 of Gemmatimonadaceae bacterium. NCBI lineage: Bacteria > Pseudomonadati > Gemmatimonadota > Gemmatimonadia > Gemmatimonadales > Gemmatimonadaceae > Gemmatimonadaceae bacterium. The sequence continues at coordinate 2,958 of JBBJNV010000022.1, read as the reverse complement.
GTGCGGCTGACGCTGGCGAATGTGTTGAGTGCGGTGGAGCATGGTGCGGTGGCGGTGAATTACGCGCGGGTGGTGCCTGCCACGTGGATAGGAAGGCGGGTGGATGGCGCGGTGGTAAGGGATGAACTCGGTGATGCCGAGGTGCGTGTGAGCGCGCGGGTGACCGTGAGTGCGACCGGGCCCTGGCAGGCGAAGGGTACCAAGGGGGTTCATATCACCGTGCCGGCGGAACGGGTTGGGAATCGTGGCGCGGTGACGATGGTGAATCCGGTGGATGGGCGGGTGATGTTCGTCTTGCCGTCGGGGACGCAGACCATTGTCGGGACGACCGATACGTTCACTGATGCCGTGCCGGACGAGGTGCGAGCGAGTGAAGCGGATGTGGAGTATCTGCTTGCGGCGGCGAATTCCTATTTCCCTGACGCGGAGCTGGCCGAAGAAGATGTCGTTGCTGCGTGGGCGGGGATAAGGCCGCTGGCTGCGGCGGCGAGTGGTGCTGATCCGTCGGAGATCTCGCGGGAGCATCGGATTGCGGAGGACGCGCCTGGGGTGATCACGGTGAGCGGGGGGAAGTTGACCACGTATCGGTCGATGGCCGCCGAGGTTGTGGAGGAGGCTGTGAAACTGCTCCGGAGTGGCGAGGTGGGCGGGGTGGCGGGCGGGGCCAGTGGGTTGACCGGTGTCTTTACTGCTGAGGAGCCGCTGCCGGGGGAGGATCGTCGTCAGCGAGTTGGCGGCATGGCGAAAAGTGATCCCGTTCTGCGTCGCGGTTTAGTATATGGGCTCCCATATACTTTTGGGGACGTCGAGTTTGCGGTTCGACATGAGATGGCGGTTACTGTGGGGGATGTCCTGGTAAGGCGGACGCATGTTGCGTTCGAGACGCGGGATCACGGTATCGGCGTGGCCGGCGCGGTTGCTGGGTTGATGGCGCCAGTTCTCGGGTGGAGTGAGATTGAGGAAACGGCGCACGTAGAGTTGTATGCTGCAGAAGTGGGGCGGATATTTGCGATCGATGCTGCTTATGGTTGAAAAGTCGCGCGTGCTCAATCGAATATTTCCTGCACGCATCGACAACCGTTATCGCGGTCACCCTGCGGGGCTCTGGCTTTTCGTCCCGATCATCCTGATCAAGATATCCACGAGCCTCACCCACCTGCTCAGGTCTGATGGCGGGGCGCAGTCGATCTCCACGATCCCGCTCGATACCTATCCCGCATCCGCCGCTCAGAACGTTGTTGGGCTCTTCGCGCGGATGGGGGTTGAGCAGCTTCTGCTGGCATCGCTATTCGTGCTGGTCTTGTTCCGCTATCGCGCGATGATACCACTCATGTATGCGGTGATCGTCGCCCACTTTTTCGTGTCGAGACTCGTCGGGCAGGCAAAGCCGCTCGTTCTCGCCGGCACATCGGGCGTCAGCACCCCGTTTCTTGTGATCGCGGTGATAAGCGTGATTGGTTTTGTTCTGTCCCTGACCGGGCGACGCTACTCGGAAAAGTCTGCCTCCAGCGTCTAGCGCGGTGGAGGGGATCGCGGTGTCGCGCGGCTGGGCCGGCTGCGATGCCCGTCCTGGTGCTGACCGTTACGGTCCCGGTGGCGCCGCCGCCGCTCATTAGTATCTCCAACTTTTCACATCCGCACCAGCTGGCGCCGTCTTCAGCATCCGCTCGACCGCCCACGGAATCACCATCTGCGGATACCGCAACCGTGAATACGCATTCGCCCGGGTATGATCGCCGTTCCAGCAATGCTCGGCGCGATCGCCGTACTCCACAACCGCCATGGCCGGTGGATTGGCGGTCTTGAGAAACTCCTCCGCGAGATAGACGGCGTTGTTGAGATAGTAATTGTCCATGTCGCCGACATAGATGCGCAACTTGCCCTTGAGTTTGGGCCCCAGTTGCTGCCAGTCGCGCCGCAGGATGTACGAAAGATCGAAGTGCTCGCGCCAATACTCGGCTACCGAGCGATCGATCGTCCCGGTCAGCTTGTTCCAGATCGGCTTCGGATAGCCGTCCGCGCCGACGGGTGAGAACACCGACTCCCACACGTCCCACTGGTCGCCCGATCTGCTCTTCGTCCCCAGCGCAAGCTCGCGATGGTTGCTCTGTTCGAGCGTCGTCGACAGGTGTCCCAGATAATTGCGCTGCCCGGGACGCGGCACGCGCTTGAACGGCCCACCCGTGTAATACGCGTTCGTGTCCGAGTAGATGTTCACGACCGTGTACGCGCGGAAGTCGATGGGATCGGGACACGCCACCCACGCGCCGTTGTACTGCTCGGGATAGAACATCTGCACCGCCATCGCCTCCCAGCCGCCGGTGGAGCCGCCAAAGGTGAAGCGCGCCCACCCCTGGCCGATCCCGCGGTAGCGCCGCTCAATCTCGGGAATCAGCTCGTACTGAATCGCGTCCCCGTACGGTCCATTGTTCGCCGAGTTGACGGCGTACGAGTCGTCGTAGAATGGCGTCGCGTGCTGAATCTCGATCAGGAGCGCCCGCGGGAAATTCTTCCCCGTCCAATCCCTGTAGAATTGCCACGCGTGTTCCTGCTGGATGCGATTGTATCCGTGCAGCTTGAAGCGCGCGCTGGAGTCGGGCTTGAGCGTCGAGTCCGGCGCCGTTTCCCGCCAGCCGGCGAAGCGCGACGGGAAGTGTCCGTGATTCACCATCAGCGGATAGCGCGCGTCAGGGTACTCCTCGAATCCCCAGGGCAACAGCACCCACGCGGCGAGGTGCGTGTCGCGTCCCCAGAACTTCGACAGCCGCTCGCTGCGGAGTTTCACATACTTGACGTACCTGGTCTCCTGTTTCGCGAAGTCCTCGATGGGAGGCACCTCCTCGTCGAGCGTCAGACGGACGACGCTCGTCTTCAACGGATCCACGACGAGCGTGCGCGGCTTCGAATACAGGTTTCCCGGCTTGCGCGCGTACTGCTGTCCTTCGCCCTTGTCCGGCG
>JBBJNV010000021.1 GCA_037721215.1 Gemmatimonadaceae bacterium | reverse complement strand
AATGAACACTACGGCCTGCAACCAGTACTTGTCGGCGGGACATCACCGCGCGAGGTCGCGGCTGCCGACTCGATTCGTGAACTCGCCATCCACCCACCGGTTTCGGCGCTCGGCAGCGGGCTGCGCAATCTCGTCGGCATCCTCGAGGCCTCCGCGCTGGTCCTGTCACCCGACACGGGCCCCCTGCACATGGCCGTCGCCCTCGGCCGGCCCGTCATATCTCTGATCGGCTACACCGACCCGCGACGAACCGGCCCCTACCGTGCGTTCCACGACTTGATCGTGGACGGCTACCACGACGAAGGTGCGGCCGGTCCGGTGACGATGAAGACTCGGGCCGGCCGGATGTCGGGTATCAGTGTGACGGACGTGCTCGAAAAGATAGAGACCTGGTCCGAGCGCTACCGCCCAAAATCGTAGGCGACCCCCACCCTGCCCAGAAGCGTAACGAGTCGCAGCAGTGGCAGTCCCATCACGGCGAAGTAGTCGCCCTCGACGCGCCGCACGATCGTTGCGCCAAATCCCTGAATTCCGTATGCGCCCGCCTTGTCCATCGGCTCGCCGGTCGAGATATAACTGGCGATCTCGATACTGTTGAGATCGCGAAATGTGACGCTCACGACTTCCATGTCCGACACAATCTCATCGCCCCGCGCGACAGCAACCGCCGTTATCACGAGATGTGTCCGCCCGCTGAGCATGGCCAGCATACGCGCTGCATCAGTCTGGTCTCGCGGCTTCCCCAGCACCGTGTCGTCCACTACAACAATCGTGTCCGCGCCAATTACAACCGAGTCGCGTTCGAGGCTTGCGACCTTTGCAGCCTTCGCCCGCGCCAGGCGCTCAGCGTGTTCACGCGGCAACTCGCCCTCGAGATATGTCTCGTCGACATTGGCAGGGTACACCGAATGAGGAATGCCGATGAGTGCCAGCAGCTCGCGCCTGCGGGGCGAGGAAGACGCCAGCACCACCGGCGGCATCGTCATCGCTCGAGCCAGAGCGTTACCGGTCCGTCATTCACCAGCTCGACGTCCATCATCGCACCGAACTCTCCGGTCTCGACGGTCAATCGGCGGCGCGTGAGGGCTTCGATGAACGCTTCGTATACAGGAATTGCCGTCTCGGGCCTGGCCGCGTCTATGAAGCTCGGGCGCCGTCCCTTCGTGGCATCGCCGTAGAGCGTGAACTGCGATACGACCAGCACAGCACCGCCGACATCACCGATGGCCAGATTCATTTTCCCTTCGGAGTCCGCAAACAACCGGAGGCCCGTGACCTTCTCCGCCATCCAGTCAGCCTCTTCGCGCGTGTCGCCGTGGGTGATCCCGACGAGCAGCAGAAACCCGTGCGCAATCCCGCCCGTCGCGCGCCCCGCTACGCGGACCTCGGCGCGCGAGACACGCTGCAGCAGAACGCGCAGACGCTACTCCACCGTGACCGACTTCGCGAGGTTGCGCGGCTGGTCGACGTTCGATCCTCGTTTTACGGCGATGTAGTACGCGAGGAGCTGCAGCGGTATGCACGCGAGTACAGGTGTGAGCATATCGATCGTCTCGGGAATTCTGAATTCGTAGTCCACTTTCCCTGCGAGCGCCGGCTCGTCGCGGCTGGTAATTGCGATGACACGGCCCTTGCGCGCCGACACCTCATGCACATTCGAAACGACTTTGTCGAACACCGCATCGTGCGGGGCAATGAAGACCACCGGCATCATTTCGTCGATGAGTGCAATCGGCCCGTGTTTCATCTCAGCGGCAGGATAGCCTTCGGCGTGGATGTAGCTGATCTCCTTGAGCTTGAGCGCGCCCTCGAGGGCGGTTGGAAAATTGTAGCCGCGGCCGAGGTAGAGAAAATTCTGCGCGCGTTTGAATTCCTCGGCAATTGCTTCAATTTCTGCAGCGCGCTCGAGAATCTGACGCACCTGCCCGGGAAGCGCATAAAGCGCCTCGATGATCTCCTTGCCGCGGACGACGGATACATCCTTGAGCCGCCCGATTTTGAGAGTGAGCAGCGCCAGCGCGACTACCTGACTGGTGAACGCTTTCGTGGATGCAACTCCGATTTCAGGGCCAGCGTGCACGTAGATGCCGCCGCCTGATTCACGCGCTATCGTCGAACCAACGACGTTGACGACACCATACGTACGTGCGCCGCGGTTCTTTGCTTCACGCATGGCCGCCAGGGTGTCCGCCGTTTCGCCTGACTGTGAGATCACAATACAGAGAGTGCGATCGTTGACAATCGGATTGCGGTACCGGAACTCGGATGCGTACTCGACCTCGACCGGAATCCGGGTAAGCTCCTCCATCATGTGTTCGCCGATAAGCGCCGAGTGCCAGCTCGTCCCGCAGGCAGTGATCACGACGTTGTCGAATCGCAGAAGTTCTTCGTCCGTCATGTTCAGGCCGCCCAGCTTCGCGGTTCCTTCTTCACCGAGCAGACGACCGCGCATGCAGTTCTCGATCGTCTCCGGCTGCTCGAAGATCTCCTTCAGCATGAAGTGGTCGAACCCTCCACGCTCTATCTGATGCAGGTCCCAGTCGATCTTGCTGACCTTGCGGTCCAGCACTTTCGCTCTCAGGTCAATCACCCGATATCCGTCGCGGCTGAGAACGGCAAGATCGCCATCGTCGAGGTACACGACTTCCCGGGTATGAGCGAGAATGGCTGAAGCATCGCTGGCCACGTAGTACTCGCCATCGCCCAGTCCTACCAGGAGCGGACTTCCCTTTCGCGCCGCGACAATCTTGTCTTTGTCTTCACTCGAGACGACAGCGATGCCGTACGTCCCTTCTACCTGCCACAAGGCTTCGATGACGGCATCCTCGAGGTTGCCATCAAAGGCCTCTTCAATCAGGTGGGCGATGACTTCGGTATCCGTCTCGGATACGAATTTGTGGCCGAGCTCGACAAGCCGCGCCTTGAGAATAGTGGAATTCTCGATGATGCCATTATGAACGACGGCGATTTGACCTTTGCAATCGACGTGCGGATGCGCGTTGCATTCATTCGGCGCACCATGCGTCGCCCAGCGGGTGTGGGCGATGCCCAAGTTGCCGTTTACCGGCGCGGCAATGAGGGCAGCCTCGAGACGCGAGATCTTTCCCGCGGCCTTCCTGGTTTCAACGCCGCTGCCGTTCATCACCGCGACGCCGGCGGAGTCGTATCCCCGGTATTCCAGGCGCTTCAACCCGTCGAGAAGAACCGGGGTCGCACTTCTCTCTCCGATGTAGCCGACAATACCGCACATAGAAAACCGTATCCCCTTAAGGCGCCTGACAACTGCCACTTCACAACATAAGTGGCAAGGACGAGGCCCGGATAGAAGCGGGCGCTAAGCGCTGAGCGCTTCGAGCGGTGCCCTGCTTTCCCGGACCAGTTTTTCCGCGTCTTCCCTTGAAGGTGCCTCGGCTATTACCCTCACTATTGGCTCGGTTCCCGACGGACGCACGTGCACCCACCGGTCATCCCAGGTAAGCCGCAATCCGTCCTGCATGTCGGCATGTGCATCCGGAAATGCTTTTCGTAGTGACGTGTAAACCGACTCCAGGGGCGCCGGGGGCAGATCGAGCTTTTCCTTGACGATGGAGTAGCGCGGATAGCCCGCAACGATTGCCGCCAGCAACCGGCCTTCCTCGTGGAGGAGCTGCAGGATAAGAGCCGCACCAACGGGAGCATCGCGTCCAAGGTGAAGCTCAGGAAGAATGACACCGCCGTTGCCTTCACCCCCTATCGCCGCGCTCTCCGACCGCATGCGGGTGGCGACGTTCACCTCGCCCACCGGCGCACGTATTACAGAGCGGTTGGCTTCCCTCGCGATATCGTCGACAATCCGGCTGGTGGAAAGGTTCGTCACCACCCCTCCCTGTCGATGTCGCAGCACAATCTTGGCGGCGAGAGCCAGAGTGTAATCCTCGCCAATCGCTTTCCCTTCATCGGAAACAAGCGCAAGCCGGTCAACATCGGGATCCACCGCAAACCCGACGTCAGCTTTCGATTCGAGAACAAGCCGCTCCAGATCACCCAGGTTTTCAGCAATAGGTTCCGGGGAGTGCGGGAACCTTCCGGTCGTTTCAAGATTGATCGCTGAAACGCGACAGCCAAGCTGCCTCAGCAGCTCCGGCATGAAAATGCCGCCGGCGCCGCAGACGCAATCGAGTGCGACGTGATAGCCACGCCGCTGAATTCCAGCGACGTCGAGAAAGGGAATTGCGAGCACAGCCTTGATATGACGGGCGATCGCGCTGGTGTCTGTCTCGATGATCCCGATTTCATCCCACGTTGCGCGACGGATATCACCGTCAACGACCGCACGCATCTCCATCGACTCGGCAGGGTCGAGAAAGAGTCCTGAGGAACTGATGAACTTGAGAGCATTCCACTCGATCGGGTTGTGGCTGGCTGTGATGGCAAGTCCGCCTGCAGCGTGGTGATGCTCGACCGCGAGCTGAATCGTGGGTGTCGGCGCCATTCCGACATCGATCACGCCGCAACCAACGGATTGAAGGGCGGAAATTACGACCGGGTGAAACATCGGTCCCGACACCCGGCTGTCCCGTCCCACGACGACCTTTGCGGGCACACCCCCGGCGCGCTGCCTTGCCCAGGCCCCGAACCCGGCCGCGAACTTCGCCATGACCTCGGGCGTGAGTGCCTCGCCGACGCGACCGCGGACACCCGAGACACTCACCATCAGGCCTTCATACGCCATTCAGTATCTCCGCTGCGGTGGACAAGCCGCGAAATCTAGCAACCGCGTATCACCGCTACGTGCCGCAGAAGTCCAGCTCTGTGTTGCGTGCTCATGTCCGGTCGCGTGAACGAGCAACGGTCTCAATCTCGTAGAGCACCGGAAGATGATCGGACGCCTGACTCTCGATGACTCTCGCCGTCCGGCAGCGGACTTCCAGCGGCAGCAGCAGATAATCGATCCGCTTGACAGGCAGTTTCGCCGGGTAGCTAAAACCGTTCCCGTTGCCACACCGCCATCCGTCTTTCCATCCGGATGCAGCAAAAATCGCCATCACTGCACTCTCCGGCTCGGAGTTCAGGTCACCGCCGAGAAGGACGGTACTGCCGTCGGCCTGAAGTGCACGGCCGATGCGCACCAGCTCGCGGGCTTCCTGGAGCCTGTAGAAATCTTCGCGCGATGGATCGATGTGGGTGTTCAGTACGCGCACCTCGCCAAGCGACGTCAGGATGGTTGCCCGAAGCGCGCCGCGGGGTTCGTAGCCCGCGCCGGACCGTTCCTGCGGCGGGTTTACGGGAAGACGCAGCAGAGTATCAGACCGGATACTTCGCCGCGACAATATGGCGATCCCGTATTCCCCGCCCTGGTAATCGAGCGTCTTTCCAAATGCTGCGCGGAACCCGGTCAGCGACGCGAGACGCGCCACCTGATCGACATTTCCGGATCGCCTGGTTCGACGATCCACTTCCTGCAACATCGCCACGTCGGCACCACTCTCGCGGACGACCTCCGCTACCCGCTCGAGATTGTCGACCCCGCTCGCATCCTTTCCGGCGTGGATGTTGTAAACGAGCACGCGGATGGACGGCAAAGCGGCGTTGCTGGCAGGCGGTGCACATCCGGCAAGCAAGAGCAACAACACATGCCACCGGCCCTGCCGCATGACATCCGTCAGTCTCACCTGATTTCGACGTATCTCTCGAGACGCGCAACTTCCGCGGCATCGACGTACTTGCCGATTTCCCGCCTGAACCTGGCCATGTCGGTGTATGGGCGGTACTCCTCGAACTCATGCTCCATCTTCGGGCCGACGCCGGGGATCAATTGCATTTCTTCCCCCGTTGCCTTGTTCAGATCGATCGGCATCCAGAGGCGCGTGTACGCCGAGTCGCGCTGCTTTTCACTCATGGTTTTCGCGAGCACCGCGTTGACCTTCGTCATGCTTGTGTAGGGCCGCCCAGCGATGAGCGCGTCAGCTACCGGCTGCGTCATGCCGGCAATCGTCATCAACTCGGTCGCGGGAGCGGAATTCGGATTGATCCACGCCCCGGTGGCCGCGGCGCCCATCATGGTTGGCGGCGTTTCAGGCGGAGTTGCAATCTGGGCATCAGCCGCCACCGTCGCGGTACCGGTGTCGCTAACGACCGCCGCATCGTCCGTATCTGCACTGCAGGCGGTAAAGCCAACAACGAGGGCCGCGGTTCCGAGGAGCCTGAAGTAGTTCGAGTGCTGGTTCATGTTTTTCCTGGGTCAGGGTGGGGGCGCGTTCTCCCCGCGTTCCGATTGTGCGCCGTGGTGAATCTGACGACAATTTCCGATCACCGCCAATTGCCGGCTCTGCCTGTGTGTGCAGAGCGGCGCCAGGATGCGGCAGGGGGGCTTATCTTTTCACGACCCAATACCCTAACTGTACAGAGCATGACCCGAATTTTCGACGAAGACGCGCTGGCGTCGTTTGGCACCCGCGCCATCCATGCCGGTCAGCGACCGGACCCGCTGTCGGGCGCGATCATGACGCCTATCTACACCACCTCGACCTATGTCCAGGATGCGCTTGGCGAGAACAAGGGCTACGAATACGCCCGGGGCAAGAATCCCACTCGCGAAGCTCTCGAGCGCAACGTCGCGGCGCTTGAAGGCGGTGTGCACGGCTTCGCCTTTAGCAGCGGAATGGGATGTCTCGACTCGCTGATGAAACTTTTTCGATCGGGCGATCACATCGTATGCGGAGAGAATGTTTACGGGGGCACGTTCCGGCTGTTCGACCGGATTCTCGCCAACTTCGGCCTGACGTTCACGTTTGTGGACAGCCGAGACCCGCAGCGCATTGCCGACGCCTGTTCGGCTGACACGCGAGCGGTGCTCATCGAGACGCCGACGAATCCTCTCATGCGCCTTACCGACCTTGGTGCCGCCGGCGAAATAGCCAAACGCGCCGATGCATTGTTCATCGTCGACAACACATTCGCGACTCCATTTTTTCAGCGGCCGTTCGAGCATGGTGCAGATATCGTGTATCATTCCACCACCAAATACCTCAACGGCCACAGCGACATGATCGGCGGGATGGCAGTTGTCCGCGATGACGGAATTGCGGAGAAATTACAGTTTATCCAGAATGCAGCGGGCGCCGTTCCCGGGCCGTTCGATTCGTGGCTTGCCCTGCGCGGCACGAAGACCCTTCACCTGCGAATGCCGCGTCATGACGCAAACGGCCGCCGCATTGCTTCGTGCCTGGTTGACATGCTGGGCGCGGAAAACGTGATCTATCCCGGGCTGGATTCGCATCCCCAGCACGATCTGGCCCGACGGCAGATGACGGGATTCGGAGGCATGATATCGGTCGAGCTGGGGACCAAGGCGCGGGCCGCCGAGGTGCTCGGCAAGGTGCGCGTTTTTGCTCTCGCCGAGTCGCTCGGTGGGGTGGAGAGTCTCATCAGCCATCCGGCGTCGATGACACACGCATCCGTGCCTGCCGAGCGTCGCGCCACGCTGGGGATCACCGAAGGCCTGGTGCGGCTTTCCTGCGGTGTCGAGGATGTCGAGGATCTGCTTGCGGATGTGGAGCACGCATTCGCCTAGGCAGGCGTAACGCGCAATGAAAGTGCTCCTCGTTGGGAGTGGCGCGCGCGAACATGCGATCGCGGCCAAACTCCTGCGGGACGAGCCGTTACTCGACCTCATAGCCGCCCCTGGCAACGCCGGGCTCGCGGAGATCGTCGAGTGTATTCCGGTACAGCCTGGTGATATCCGTGGCCTGCTGGGCTTCGCCGCCCGGGCGCGCGTTGATATGACCGTCGTTGGGCCTGAAGGGCCACTTGCAGACGGCATCGCCGACGTATTTACCGGGGCCAGCGCTCCCATCTTCGGGCCCCTCAGGGCAGCGGCGGAGATCGAGACATCGAAGCGATTTGCGAAACTGCTGATGGCCGAGGCCGGCGTTCCGACAGCGTCGGCCACGTATCATACGGTGGCGCTCGACGCACGTGCGGCAGTACATCGGCTTGGATCACCGGTGGTGATCAAGGCGTCCGGTCTGGCGGCAGGCAAAGGGGTGATTGTTGCGCGGAGCAACGAGGAGGCGGAACGCGCCATCGACATGATGCTGCGCGACCGGGAGTTTGGCGACGCAGGTGCCGAAATTCTCGTGGAGGAGTTCATGGATGGAGAGGAGTTGTCGGTGTTTGGAATCACCGACGGCACTCATGTGATACCGATGCTGCCTGCCCAGGACCACAAACGCCTGCTCGACGGCGATGCCGGGCCCAACACTGGCGGAATGGGGGCCTACGCGCCGGTCTCCGTCGCCACACCGCAGGTGATCGAGGAAATCGTCACCCGCGTCTTCGAGCCGACACTCAGGGCGCTTCGCGGTTGTGGGCGGCCTTTCCATGGCCTGCTTTACGCCGGCCTGATGCTCACGCGCGACGGACCCAGAGTGGTCGAATTCAACTGCCGGTTCGGCGATCCGGAAACGCAGGCAATCCTGCCGCTCATGCGAAGCTCACTGCTGGACCTGATGTACTCAGTCGCGACTGGCGGATCGCTGGCCGAATATGGAAATATTGTATGGGAGCCCATGTATTCGGTGGCAACGGTTCTCGCGGCACATGGTTATCCGGACGCTCCGCGAGTTGGCGATTCAGTTCGGCTTCCGGCAGTTCCGCCTGCGGTAGATGTGTTTCATGCGGGGACTCGCCGTATCATGGAGTCCGGAGAGCTTGTGACTTCCGGCGGCCGGATCCTCACCGTTACGGGAATCGGACCTTCTATTACTGAAGCAGCGGCCTGCTCGCGAACCCACGCCGGCAAGGTCTCTTTTGCCGGGAAACAGTTCAGGCGGGACATCGCATGGCGGGAGCTCGAGCGCAGTGCCCGAGCTTCCTGAGACAGAGACGATCGCGAGGGATCTCGACCGCACGCTGTCGGGCCGAACGATCATGGCGGCCACGGTCACTCGGCCCGATGTCCTGCGGGAGGTCAGCGTCGCAGAGCTTGTAAAACGCGTTTGCGGTGCCACGATCGAGCGGAGCTGGAGACGCGCGAAACTGATCGTTCTCGATCTTTCGACCAGCGACCGGATCGTAGTTCAGCCCCGGTTCACGGGCGCGCTGATCGTGGATGATGGAACGCTCGACGCCGGGCTGCTCGCCTACTCGACCATTCGCCTCGATCTCGATGACGGGCGATCGGTTCACTATCGCGACATTCGACGCCTTGGCACCTTTTCGCTCATGGATGCGGAGAGATTCGCAGTCTGCACCGCTCGCATCGGAAAGGAACCTCTTGACCGGTCGTTCACAGTGCAGCATTTATCGGTGCTTGTTCGGGAATCGATTCAGCCGGTAAAGAAGGTGTTGATGGACCAGCGCAGGATAGCGGGCATCGGGAATATCTACGCCAACGAAGCACTTTGGCGGGCCGGGATTGACCCGTCGCGCCGCGGAAAAACCATTCGAACTGCCGAGTTCGAGCGCCTGCACCATGCGATCGTGTCGGTGCTTGAAGAATCGATTGCTCTTCGCGGCACTACCTTCCGGGACTACGTCGACTCGCGCGGCCAGCGCGGTGGCTTCGCCGCACAGCTTCAGGCTTATGGCAGGGATGGCAAGCCCTGTAACCGCTGCGGTGCAAAGCTTATTGGAACCCACGCGGTAGACGGCCGGGCAACCGTTTTCTGCGCGCGTTGTCAGTCGTGATGCGCGACAGCGGTGCAGCTACTCTGATTGACTGTGCGCCTCTGCAGAAAAAGGCTGTCGCAGCGGGCCGCCGGGAGCGAACCAGCGATGCGCAGCTGGCGACAATGCGCAACCTTGTGACAGCCGGCACTGCCGACCGGCCGGGCATTTACAGAATGCTGTCGTCGACCGGTGAGGTAGTCTATGTCGGCAAGTCAAAGCGCATTCGCAGCCGGCTGCTGAGCTATTTCCGTTGTGCGTACCCTGGAGACAAGGGCGCGCGCATACTGCGTGAAGCCGAGACCATAGACTGGGAGTACACCCCAAGCGAGTTTGCCGCGTTGTTGCAGGAGTTGCGGCTGATAAAGCGTTTTCGCCCGCGTCTCAACGTCGCCATGAAACGCGATGCCCTGCACTATTCGTTCATCAGGATCACACGTGGCGCTGCACCGAAGCTGGCGGTGGTTCGCGGGGCGTCTGCAGACGACGGGTCGATCTACTATGGGCCTTTCGTTGGAGCTCGCCGCATCGGCGACGCCATTCGTGAGTTGAGCGACGCGCTCATGCTGCGGGACTGCAGGGCAGACCTGAAGATGCACTTCAGCGATCAACAGGAGCTTTTTCAGCTGATGCCCCGAACGCCGGGCTGCATCCGCCACGAAATCGCGAAGTGCCTTGGCCCGTGTGTCGGTGGGTGCAGCGTTGGAGAGTATGACGAGCGTGTTTCCCTGGCAAGGGCGTTTCTCGACGGATCGAGCGACGGACCGATCGAGACGCTCCGGGGAAAAATGGAGCAGGCGAGTATGATGCTGGAGTTTGAACGGGCTGGATCCTATCGCGACAAGCTTGCCCGGCTCGATGCGCTGCGGGCGCAATTCAATCGGCTCAGGTTTGCTGTGGAGACCCTTTCGTTTGTGTACACCGTGCCGGGCCACCAGGGAGACGACCGCGTCTATCTTGTCAAGCGCGGAGTCGTGCGGGCGGAATTGGAGAAACCCAGGTCAACGTGGCAGCGGGCAAAAATGAAGCGCCTGGTCGATGACATTTTTTCCACGGTTGAGAAATCGACCACGCGCATCCCCACTCATGAAATCGATGAATTGCTTCTCCTTTCATCCTGGTTCCGGCGCTTCCCCGGTGAAATGGGACACACGCGGCAGGTGATGTAGCTACTCTGCCTTCGCCCCATCCCATCGCTTGCCCAGGCCGTGGGGAACGTCCAGCTGGTCGAGTATGCGAGCAACGATGAAATCGACCATGTCTTCAATCGTCGACGGACGGGTGTAAAAAGCGGGTGCCGCCGGGAGGACAACCGCCCCGGCGCGCGTTACCCGCAGCATGTTGGCCAGATGTATCGCGCTGAGTGGTGTCTCACGGGGCACGAGAACGAGCTTGCGATGTTCCTTGAGCGCGACGTCAGCAGCCCTTTCAATGAGCGATCTTGACGCACCAGCGCTGATCGCCGACAGCGTTCCCATGGAGCAGGGGCAGATCACCATCCCGGAGCTAAGCGCCGAACCCGAGGCTGGAGGCGCGCCCCGGTCATCGTTGCTGTATACCGTGACGAATTCCTTCCAGGGGTCATCACCGACGGCGCGCTGGAGATCGTCAATCGATCGTATCTCCGTCTCCGTTTCGAAAAGCCGCATCCCGTGGGACGATACAATCAGCGACACATGAATTTCTGCCGCTGCGAGTTGTTGCAACAGCCGGACAGCGTACGGTGCACCGGACGCGCCCGTGACTCCAAAAACCAGCGGCGCACGCTGATTCATCCGACCAGCCGCTCGGCGATGACGAAAGCGAAAAAGGTGATGCTGATGATGCCATTCATGGTAAAGAACGCAGCATCGAGGCGCGACAGATCGTTCGGCTTGACGAGTGAATGTTCGTAGAGGAGCATACATGCGGCGATCGCTACACCCGCCGCATACACCCAGCCTGCCTTTGCTGCGACACCCACGGAAGCAAGCATCGCGACTGTCATCACATGCAAGACGCGCGCATACAGGAGTGCCTTTCGTTCACCAACTGCGGCCGGCAGGGAATGAAGTTCATGCGATCGATCGAAGCCGACATCCTGAAGCGCGTAGAGAATGTCGAATCCGCCCACCCAGGTTGCCACCGCCAGTGCCAGTGCGATCAACAGCCACCAGGGTTCGCTCCACTGTCCCGAAATCGCCAGATAGCCGCCTACGGGCGCAATCGACAGTCCAATGCCGAGGACGATGTGACACCAGCCTGTGAACCGCTTGGTGAAGCTGTAGAACAGAACCCACGCGAGCGCAATCGGAGAAAGCAACAGGCAGACCGGGCTGAGCTGCCAGGCAGCGGCGATGAAAACCGCGGAAGCAATCGTCACTGCGGTCGCTGCGGCACCCACACTCAGCGTTCCTGAGGGAATCTCGCGGGATCGTGTGCGTGGATTCAGTGCATCGACGTCTCGATCAACGATCCGGTTGAATCCCATTGCGGCGAACCGGGCGGCGGTAAATGCAATGATCACCCAGACGACCGAGCGAACTGTTACCGGCGCACGGTAGCTTGCGAGTGTCACTCCGACCAGGGCGAACGGAAGGGCGAATACCGTGTGCGGCAGTTTTACCAGATTGACGTAGTGCGCCAACGACGAAGCGCCCGCGACGGTCTGCCCTTCACCCGGGGTCACAGCAGTTTTCACGCTGTGCCCAGCCCGAGCCGTGACCACATTCCGTCGACCGCCTTTTTAGTTGCCGTGTCCATCTCGATGACCTTTGGCCAGTTCCGGGTAAACCCCTCCTCTGGCCACTTGCGCGTGGCATCGATTCCCATCTTCGATCCATAGGTGAACGCGCGGCTCGAATGATCGAGGACGTCCATCGGGCCCATCGAAAATTGCGTATCCCTCTGGGGATCGATGTTGTTCAGGGCAACCCACCACGCTTCCTGGACGTTGCGCACGTTCACTTCCTTATCCACGATCACCAGCACTTTGGCCAGTGCCATCAGCCCCTGGCCCCACATTGCGTGCATGACTTTGTACGCCTGACCGGGATACTGCTTGTCGATTGAAACGAATACGAGGTTGTGAAAGATTCCTTCCGCCGGCATGTGGTAGTCGACGATCTCGGGTATGGTGAGACGGAGCAGCGGCAGAAAAATCCGCTCGGTTGCGTGACCAAGGTAGTAATCCTCCATTGGCGGGCGTCCGACGATTGTCGTTGCATAAACCGGGGAGTTGCGCATGGTCACGGCAGTCACGTGCACCTTCGGATATAGATCGGCCTCGGAGTAAAAACCGGTGTGGTCGCCGAATGGCCCTTCGACCACCAGTTCATCGGCAGGGTCGATGTAGCCCTCGATCACGATTTCGGATTCGACCGGCACTTCGAGGTCGCAGGTGATGGCCCTGGTGAGTGACACCGGACTCTTGCGCAGGAAGCCGGCGAAGATGAACTCGTCAACTGTCGGGGGGAGAGGGGCCGATGCGGAATAGACGGACGCCGGGTCGGCTCCAATCACAATACATACCGGCATCGTCTTTCCAGCCGCGGCCATCTCGCGCCAGTGTGCAGCGCCTACCTTATGACGCTGCCAGTGCATCGCCAGCGTGGTCGGCCCCAGTACCTGTACTCTGTACATGCCAACGTTCCGGATACCACGCTTCGGGTCGCGCGAGATCACCATGGGGAGCGTGATATATGGCCCCCCATCCTCCGGCCAGCAGGTGATGATCGGGAGCTTCCGCAGGTCGATGTCGGTGCCCTGGAGTACAATCTCATGGCAAGCCGCCTTACCCCCCCGCATTCGCGGGGGAAATTTTGCTACCTCCATCAGCCTGGGAAGCATCGACAGCTTGCCCCGGATTCCGTCGGGCACCTTCAGCTCCAGAAGCTGCGCAATCCGCGCTCCGATGTCATCCAGATTCTCAACACCCAGCGAAATACACATCCGGCGCATTGATCCGAAGAGATTAATTGCGACTGGATAAGCGGACCGTGTCCCATCATCGAGAGTGACATTCTCGAAGAGGAGCGCCTTTCCGCCACCTGGTTGTTTCATGATGCGATCGGCGATCTCACACAGCTCAAGCTTTGCGGCCACTGGATGAGTCACGCGTGCCAGTTCACCTGCACCGTCGATTGCCTTGATGAAATCCGAAAGTGTGTCGAGGCTCAATGTGGTTACGTAATGTTGGAGCGCTCGCCGGTGTGGATCGCGGCGATGCCGAAGGTGAGCGAATTCCAGCCGACGTTTTCAAAACCGGCAATGGTCATGCGGTGGGCCAGCTCTTCCTGCCCCGGAAAGTTTGCCACCGACCGGGGAAGATAACGATACGCAGTACGGTGGCCGCTGATCAGACCACCTACGGCAGGCAATATCTCATTGAAATAGAATTGATATCCCGCGTTGACCATTCGTACGCGGGGAGTCGAAAACTCCAGAATCACGAAACGCGCGCCGGGTGCAAGCACACGATGCACCTCGCGAAGCCCGGCATCCAGATCAGCCACGTTTCTGATTCCGAACGCGACCACTGCACCGGCCAGCGACCCAGCCGCGAACGGAAGTGCCAGCGCGTCCGCGGCAATTGGGTCGACAGGCTGCCCCGCGACCTTCCTCCGACCAAAGCGGAGCATTGGCTCGGCGAAATCAGCGGCAACTATCGATCCGCGGAAACCCCGCTTCCGGGAAAGAGCGGCGCTGACATCGAGCGTGCCAGCGCACAGATCCAGATACCGGCCCGATGGATCATTCTCGACGCTCAACATTGCAATTGCCTTCCGGCGCCACACCCGGTCGATGTTCAGACTGAGGATGTGATTCAGCAAATCATAGCGGGGCGCGATGTCGGAGAAGATCTGGCGCACGTACCTGCTTTTTTCGGCGCCACCAGCAGCTGCTTCAAGGGCAGCGGCGTCCTCTGATGCAATCGGCATCCGATGAAGTTGACGGGCGCATACCCGCCCTGCAAGCTAACTTTGTCGCTGCCAATGCCAGTTGTTCGCGCCACCCCGCCACTGTCGAGCCTCACAGATCCCGCCGTTGTCGCGCTTGCGCAGTCGGGATCAGAGGCGGCGTATCGCGAGCTGGTTACGCGCTACGAACGACCCGTGTTTTCGCTCGTTTTCCGTATGGTTCGCGACCGTGAGACTGCCGAGGATCTCTCCCAGGAAACCTTTATCAAGGTTCTGAACAACCTCGATCGGTACAGCCCGGAGTTCAAGTTCTCGAGCTGGTTGTTCAAGATCGCCAACAACCTCACCATCGATCATCTGCGCCGCAGGCGCGTGGACACCATAAGTATAGAAGGCGCGCCCGACGCGGTTACTGTGGAGAGTGCGCGCGCAACGTCGATCGCTGTGGTATCGCAGGATCAGTCGCCGCTCGAGGAGCTCGAGTCGCGAGAGCTCGGTACAGCGATCGAAGCTGCCATTGCCCAGCTACGGCCTGAATATCGCGCGTGCATCCTTCTTCGCCACGTCGAGGACCGGTCGTACGAGGAGATCGCCGAGATCGTGAAGCTGCCCCTTGGAACCGTAAAGACCTATATCCACCGCGCCCGTCACGAGCTTCGGGCCGCGCTGGACGAGGTTCGATGATCGTGGCCGGTGAATTTCATCGCCATTCCCGTGAAACCCTGGGTAGAGGGCTTGCGTAAGCCACTTGTGAGGATCTTTTGACCGACGACCAATCAGACGAAGAATTCGCGCCGATCGCGGCGGCGATGATGGAGCTGCCCAGCTTTGAACCGTCTCCGGGATTTGCGGACATGGTCATGGCCCGCGTCAACATTGCCCAGTCCGTTCGCATTCCGGCCGTCGTCGAGCCGCGGCCTGTTCGGCAGCGGTCGGAACGCTTGCCTAGTCCCGCAATTTACGAAGCACCGCGGCCCGCTCACTACTTTCCCCGTTCCCTTCCCGCGCGGATTGCTGCTGTAGCGTTGCTCGGATCGCTTAGCGTCACAATGTCTGTCGTCGCCTTGATTGCGATGTTTCAGGTCGATTTGCTGGTGTTCGTGGCGCGGCTGTTCGGGGAAGGCACGATCGGATTCCTGGCGTCGCTCGGCGCTGATGCTACCAGCGCGGTGGTGGGCACGGCAGCCAGTTCAGCGACCGCAGTCGGCACGGGTTCCGGGCTGGCTATCGCTGGCTCTTTCGTGGCGGGGGTGGTAGTCGCTGCCGCGGGTCTCAAGGCCGCTGCAACAACCAGCAGGAAGGCAGCGTGAACCGTATTCGTTACATCGCCCTCTGGGTTCTTGTCGTCACAGCCGCGCTGATACCCATTCGCACTCGCGCGCAGGACGGCCGCGTGATCCGTCAGAATGTCACGACACGGGGATCCGTCGTGATAGTCGATGGAAACCTTGACGTCTATGGCACTGTTCGCGGTAACGCCACAGCTATCAAAGGCGACGTGATCGTTCATCGCGGCGGACGTGTCACCGGCGACGCAATTGCCGTTATGGGGCGGGTTCGGCAGCAGGGCGGCACCATTGGTGGTCGAATCCGGACTCATGAGCGGAACGCTTACCGCGGCCGGACCAGTACACGTGCCGGCGGCAGCCATTCGCCGTTGCGGTCGGTGGGGCTCGCCGCAAGCTGGCTGCTTCTTGTGGCTCTCGCCGGTTTTGCGCTGCTTGCCTTCGGCGCCGACAAACTCACCATTGTCATCGATACGATGAGGCAGGGTGTAGGCAAATCCCTGGGTAGTGGCCTGCTCGGGCAGCTGGCAATCGTTCCCGGCGCCGTTGCGGTGGTGGTGCTGCTCACCGCGAGTCTGATCGGAATACTGCTGATTCCGCTGGGGCTGATTGCATTCATGTTTATGGTCGCGGGCATCGCGATGGTGGGATTTGTTGCCGCCGCGACGATGGCTGGCGCCGCCATAACGGGCGGCAAGAGCCGCGACGACACGCCAAACGGAGCAATGCTTCGCGCATTCGTGACAGGCACCGCCGTCTATCTGGCAATGTGGCTCGTGACGGCTGCGCTAAGCGGCATTCCGCTCATTGGTGCGATTGCGGGCTCGTTCTCATCGGCGGTCACCTTCGTCACCATTACGACGGGCTTTGGAGCGGTATTGCTATCATGGTGGCGTGGGCACTTCAAGCAGAACGGTCATACCGGAATGTGATCCCGGTGTTGGGCGACAGGGAATCAGATTTGCGGATGTCCCATGGATGACGATTAAAGGCCGTAGAATCGGCGAACTATTGAAAAAAACGGGGAGCGAGGTCCTGAGTGACAACGTCCCGGGTCTCGCCGCTCAATCGGCGTACAGCTTTTTCTTCTCGCTGTTTCCGATACTGCTCTTCCTCGCGCCCCTTTTCAGTATCGTGGGCGACGAGCAGAAGCTCGTTAACGGGATTCTGACCCGCCTTGCAGCCTCGCTGCCCCCCGAGGCCTACCTCCTTCTGCAAAACGTCGTACGGGATGTAGTCTTCGCCGAGAACGCACCGGGCCTGATGTCGGTTGGCATTTTGCTCGCCCTGTTCTCCGGGTCTGCAGTGGTCGGAACGGTAATGGGCGCGTTGAACGAGGCCTATGACGTGAAGGACGATCGCCCCTGGTGGAAGAAACGCCTCCTGGCAGTAGTGTTCATGCTTGGTGCGGGTTTTGTGATTGGATTCGCCATGATCGTAATGTTCGCAGGAGAAACGGTAATCGGTTTTCTGTCGAATAGCTTTGGCTGGGGCACTGGCACGGCGCGCGTGTGGACCGTCATTCAGTACCCTCTTGCCCTCTCCCTTTTTATCGGCTTCATGTGGCTCACTTATTATTTCCTGCCACATGTCGAACAGGAAAAAAGCCACATTCTCGTCGGTTCGGTTTGCGCCGTTATCCTCTGGGTTCTGATTACCGTCGGGTTCAGGTATTACGTCGTCAATTTCGGGGCGTACAACAAGACCTACGGTACAATTGGCGGCGTCATCATACTGCTCACCTGGATGTATCTGACGATGTTCGTGGTGCTCGTGTGCGGCGAGCTCAACTCTGAGCTCCATTGCGGAACCGGGCGCGTCGATGGTCCAAGCCCGGCGAAATCGTCCGCGCGTCTGGAGCAAGCCGCTATCGCCGAACGCGGCCGGTTTTAGGGCCGAGCAGGTTCGTGAAAGCCCGCGCCGGCACCAACGCGCACCGCGGCCGTAATGAGAGCTTTGGACGCGGGCGATTCAGGGTGTCCGAGCACAATCGGTGTACCTGAATCTCCTCCTTCGAGAACCGGCGCGTATAGCGGGATCTGTCCGAGCAGTGGAACCCCGAGCTCCGTAGCAAGCCGCTCGCCGCCTCCCGATCCGAACAGTGCGACAGGCTTGCCGCAATGGGGGCATTCGTAGAAGCTCATATTCTCGATGACTCCAATAACGGGAACGTCTACCCGCTGAAACATCTTTGCACCGCGCAATGCGTCGCCCGCCGCGACGTCCTGCGGCGTCGTCACTATGACAGCGCCGCTCACCCGCGTTGCCTGCACCAGGGAAAGCTGAGCATCCCCGGTGCCGGGCGGCATATCTACGAGAAGAAAATCGAGCTGCCCCCAGGAGACGTCCCTCAGGAACTGCGTAATTACTTTCATTATGATCGGTCCGCGCCAGATAGCTGGCTGGTCCCGTTCGATGAGAAAGCCGATGCTTACCAGCTTGATGCCATGAGCTTCGAGAGGAATTATGCGCCCCTCCGCATCCACCTGCAGCGGCTCGTTGACTCCCATCATCCGCGGTATGTTCGGGCCATAAATGTCGGCGTCCATGAGGCCTACGCGCGCTCCCTGGCCGGCAAGCGAGACTGCAAGGTTCACAGCGACAGTCGATTTGCCTACACCTCCCTTCCCGCTCGATATCGCGATCACCGTTCCGAGGTTCGGATAAGTGACTGGCGTCGGTGCAGGTACGGCTGCCCGCTGGGATTGCGGGTCCTGGCCCATCACCGGCAGCGCACGTGGCCGCGCCGCCCGGGGGGCAGGAAGCGCATCGTTCGTCGCGGATGATTTCACGTCTCCTCCGCCCGCGGCCTGAGCCGCGTCCTTCACGTCAACCCGAACATCGACGACCCCGGGAATCTGTTGCAACGCCTGACGAACATCACGGACGATGGTTGCATCGTCGGCCGCCGAGATGAGCAGCGTCAGCCGAACTTTGCCATCGAGCGTAGTGGCTACGTCCCGCGCCATACCGCTTTCAAGCACGTTGAGGCCGAGCCGGTTATTGCGCACGCTCGCGAGAGCAGCGTTGACGGTTTCCTGAAGATTGATGGTCATTGCGGCAAGTGAGATGCGGGCGCTAGAGACTGAGGCATGCCTAAAACTAAGCCAACTTGTCGAGGCCGCTCGTGTCGAAGCGCAGCTGGCAGGTGTCGATGCGTGTTGTCGGAGTGATCGTGGATTTGCTTGCTCGGAGGCGGTTTTGATGCGAGCTTGCAGTCAGTCTTACCCTTGCGATGCATACATGAAATACGCTGAAGTTCGCAACTATGTAGGAGGCGATTTCGTCGACACGGATCAGGAGTACATCGACGTCCATGATCCGAGCAACGGAACAGTCATCTCGCGAGTTCCTTTGTCGTCGCGTGATGATCTCGACAAAGCTGTAGCGATAGCTCAGAGAGCGTTCCCCGGTTGGTCGGCGCTTCCAATCAAGGAGCGCGTCCAGATTTTCTACCGGTATCGCGCATTGCTGGAGCGCGACATCGAGGAATTGACGGCGCTCGTGACCGAAGAGAACGGCAAGATCTACAGCGAGGCCAGGGCAGAGATCCTGAAGGCGATGGAGCTGACGGAGTTTGCCTGCTCGTTGCCGCAGCTCACGGGAGGAGAAGTTCTGGAGGTGAGCCGCGGAGTGGAGTGCAGGATCGAGCGATTCCCCCTGGGGGTGGTGGCGTCGATTACTCCATTCAATTTCCCCAGCATGGTGCCGAACTGGACCATACCCAATGCAATCGCGCTCGGAAACTGCCTGATTCTCAAGCCGTCGGAGATGGTACCTCTCAGCGCCAACCGCATTGCGGAACTACTCGCTGAGGCGGGTTTGCCACAGGGCGTGTTTCAGGTGGTTCACGGTGGGAGGGAGGTGGTCGAGGCAATCTGCGACCATTCGGGGATCGAGGCGATCAGTTTCGTAGGCTCGACGAAGATTGCCAAGCTGGTTTATCGCCGGGGAAGCGCAAATCTCAAGCGCGTACTCGCGCTTGGTGGCGCAAAGAATCATCTCATCGTGATGCCGGACGCAAACCAGGAGATGACGGCGTCGAATGTGGTTGCATCGATGTCGGGTTGCGCGGGCCAGCGGTGCATGGCGGCGTCAGTGATGGTCGCGGTTTCGGGCACTGATCATATTATTGACAGCATGGTTGCACTCGCTCGCGCGGTAGTGCCGGGCGCCAACCTTGGACCGGTGATTTCGGCCGAGGCGCGGGACCGCATCGAGCGTTACATCACCGAGGCAGAAGACGCGGGAGCCACGGTGCTGGTCGATGGCCGAAATGCGGTCGTTGCTGGCAGGGAGGGAGGGTTTTTTGTCGGCCCGACCATCATCGACCATGTTACTCCCGACATGCGGATTGCACAGGAGGAGGTTTTCGGGCCGGTGATCGCGATCGTGCGTGCCAGGACTCTCGACCAGGCGCTGGAGGTGGAGAACGCATCGCCGTATGGCAACGCTGCATCGGTGTTCACCGAGAGCGGCGCAACGGCCAGGCATGTCATGGAACGCGCAAACGCGGGGATGATTGGAGTCAATGTGGGCGTGCCTGTTCCACGCGAGCCGTTTTCGTTCGGGGGGTGGAATGAGTCACGGTTCGGGGTTGGCGATATCACCGGACGGGGATCGATCGAGTTCTGGACGAAGTCGAAGAAGCTGACTACCAAGTGGAATAGTGAGCATGGGACGAATTGGATGTCCTGACGTCTGCTGCGGACTGCGGACGAATGTGCGGACTGCGAACTGATTGCGGGCTGCGGACCTATTGCGGACTGCGGACTAATTAAAGGAGGAGCAAAATGGCTGTAAACTGCGGAGTCAATTTCACTGGAATTCAGTTCGAGAATCCGTTCCTGCTCTCGTCGGCGCCGCCGACGGAATCCGAAAGCAACATCATGAGAGCGTTCGAGGCGGGATGGGGGGGCGTCGTCACAAAGACAATCGGACTCCACCCCGTGGTGAATGTCTACGGTGCAAAGGCCAAATTCATGCGGACTTCCCCGGAGACGGCCGCCGTGTCCATGAAGAAGGCGCCGAATTCAGCCCTTCATTCTTCATGGAACTGGGAGTTGATATCAGACAAGCCAATCGACTGGTGGGAGCCCCGCATCCGGCGCATCAAGGATGCATTTCCGAACCGCGTCCTCATCGCGTCGATCATGGCCGGATCGGGCAATGACAAGGAGCTGCACCACTGGCAGCAGCTCGCCGAGGCCTGTCAGAATGCGGGCGCCGATGGTTTGGAGCTCAACTTTTCCTGCCCCCATATGGACCGGAAAGACATGGGGTCGAACATTGGCAAGGACCAGGTCCTTTGCTCGGTGGTAACCGAAGCAGTCAAGGAAGTTTCGCGGATCCCCGTCTGGTGCAAGCTCACCCCTGCGACAGCGAATATCGTGCTCGAGGCAGGCGCCTGCTTCCGCGGTGGCGCGGACGCGATCGTCTCGTCGAACACATTTCCTTCTCTGCCGCTGATCGATCTCGAGACGCTCGATTTCGAGATCAATGTAGACGGATTCGTTTCCAGCGGCGGCCTTGGAGGCCCGGCGATTCTGCCGATGGCACTGGCAAAGATGGCGCAACTCACGCAAGCGTTTCCCGACAATAGTTTCTCCGGCATCGGCGGAATCTCCGACATGTCACAGGCCCTCAGCTACTTCATGCTCGGCTGTGGCACGGTGCAGGTGTGCACGTCGGCGATGCTCGACCAAGCCGTGGGACCGAACGTCATCAAGCGACTGAACGAGCAATACAAGGCTTTCCTCGAAAAACACGAGGCGAGCGGCTGGAATTCGCTCGAAGATTTCCGCGGAAGCAGGCGAGACAGGGTGGTTTTGCAGTCGCAGATCAGACGGCCGGGCACGTCGGACTACAATGCTGGATACGAAATGGTGGAGGGGTACGCGACTCCGGCAGCCGAAGAGGCGGCTCGATAACGATCGTGCAGGAGTCGCACGCTGAGTCCCCATTGGCGTTGGTTGTAGTTTCGTACTACTGAGCACCAGAGGCGATCTTGGAATTCGAAAGTATCGTTCGAGGCGGGAATGTGGTCACGCCATCCGGCACCCGAGTCACAGATATCGGAATCATTGGCGGGTCGATCGCGGCCATTGGGTCAAATCTCGTCCCGTCTGCGACGACCCGCATCATCGACGCCTCTGGCCACCACGTTCTGCCTGGTGCCCTGGACGTCCACGTCCACCTGGAGCTTCCGTTCTGCGGCACAGTGTCCTCGGACGACTACCGCACTGGGACGCGCGCCGCCGCCCGCGGCGGCGTGACAACACTCATCGACTTCGCCATTCCCTATGCGGGCGACTCGCTCAGTCAGGCCGCGGACAACTGGATGGCCAAAGCCGATGGAAAAGCGCTGATCGACT
Source organism: Gemmatimonadaceae bacterium (assembly GCA_037721215.1). NCBI lineage: Bacteria > Pseudomonadati > Gemmatimonadota > Gemmatimonadia > Gemmatimonadales > Gemmatimonadaceae > Gemmatimonadaceae bacterium. The sequence goes on along the minus strand of JBBJNV010000021.1, from coordinate 60,306 downwards.
ACACGTTCCATATCTGCATCACGCGTTATGACGAGCACAAGGACCAGATAAGGGGAATGGTTGATCGTGGCTTTACCACCTTCAAGGAATTCATGATCTACGAGTCCGAAGGCTGGCAATCGGATGACAGAGCGCTCTTCGGCACGCTCGAGAAAATGAAGGAGTACGGCACGATGCTGCTCGTGCACGCAGAATCGTCCCGAGTGCTCGATGAGCTGATTGCGCGCAATCATACTCCCGAGCTGATGAAGGAGTACGGCGCGCGGCTGCACCGCATGACGAGGCCAAATTTCATCGAGTCGGAAGCAGTCCAGCGGGTCGTCACATGGTGCGAGGCAACTGGTGGCCAGCTTTATATCGTTCACATGTCGACCGGGGAGGGCGCTGATATAGTGAAGGCAGCGCAATCCCGTGGAGTGCCTGTGGTGGCCGAAACCTGCGCACAGTACCTCGTACTTGACGACAGTGTATTCGACAGAGAGGATGGCCATTTGTTCGCGTGCTGCCCTCAGCTGAAGAAACCAGAGGACGTGGCTCGTCTGTGGGAAGGTTTGAAAGACGGCGAGGTTTCCGTGATTTCCACCGACACCTGCACATTTACACGCGAACAGAAATCGATGTGGGCAGGGGACTGGACGAAGATCCCGATGGGGATGCCTGGACTGGAGACGCTGTTACCGGTGACGTATACTCACGGCGTCCTGAAGAACCGGATCTCGCTGGACGAGATGTGCATGAAGCTGAGCACGAACCCCGCGAAGATCATGGGGCTCTATCCGCGCAAGGGCTCAATAGCAGTGGGCAGCGACGCAGACCTGGCGATCATCCATCCGGAGCGGACGATGAAAGTCGATTGCGAGACAATGGAGACCAACGCTGACTGGTCGCCCTTCGAGGGATGGGAGCTGGCTGGATTCGCGCGAACAACTCTGTCGCGCGGAGAGGTAATTGTTGACGACTATGCGGTGGTCGGCACGGAGGGACGCGGTAAGTGGCTGTCGAGAACGAAAGCCGGATTGCGATAGAACCTCCCACGTCAAGCAGCGGCCATAAATTCAGTAAGTTCATCCGTCCAAGGACGGCCATGCATTCAGTTACATCTCTTTGACGGAGCTACCATGCACATGATCCCTCTCATTCGCACGCGAATGAAATTCGCCCTGGCTGCGGTGGCTTTCGCAGTATTCTCAGCGGCATGCAGCGATTCAACGGGGCCAGAGCCCGTTACCGGCACCTACACACTGCGCACAGTTAACGGGATGCCGCTTCCTTTCCTGGTTGCAGGCGGAACATCGAACGGGATTACGTCGAAAATTGAAGTTGCTGGCGGTAACGCAGTGCTGCGTGCCGATAACAGCTTCACGAGCCTGATTACACTGCGGGAGACAACTGGGTCGACGGTAACCGACAGTCCGCTGACCTCTGTCGGCACGTACACCGTTACCGGCTCAATGATTACGTTCGTACCGATCGGTGATGCCCCCACTACCGCTACTATTGCCAACGGCACGATCACGGGTACGACGCTCGGGCTGACCCTGGTATTCTCGAAGTGACCTTCGAGGCATCGCCAAAGATCGATGCCATCGATGACCTGAACAAGGAACTGAACGGCAGTCCATTATGGAATGCCGATCTGGCCCCGACCCCGCTATCCCGCAGAACGTGGTCAACATATAACATCGCGGCGCTGTGGATTGGAATGAGCGTTGTGATCACGACATACACGCTCGCGTCAGGCCTGATGCAACAGGGCATGACCTGGTTTCAGGCGCTATTCACTATTCTGCTGGGCAACGTCATCGTCCTCCTGCCAATGGTGTTGAACGCGCACGCAGGTACCAAATACGGCATCTCCTTTCCTGTTCTGTGCCGGGCAAGCTTCGGAGTGCGTGGCGCGAACGTAGCGGCAATGCTGCGGGCCATTGTCGCTTGCGGCTGGTTCGGGATACAGACCTGGATCGGAGGACTCGCGCTGAACGCACTGATGACCGCGGCGTGGCCCGGCTGGGCAGCGTTGCCGGGTGCCCTCTGGATTGCGTTCGGGTTTTTCTGGGCGATTCAGGTCGTGATCATTCTCAAGGGAACCGAGGGAATCAAGATCCTCGAAAGTTGGTCGGCGCCACTTCTGCTTGGGGGCGGCGCTCTGTTGTTGTGGTGGGGTGTGAGCAATGGCGGCGGGCTGGAGAACGTGCTGCGCGGGTCGGTGAAGCTGCAACAGGGAAGCACTCCATTCTGGACGCTGTTTCCAGCCGCGCTTACCGCCAACGTCGGTTACTGGGCGACGCTCAGCCTGAACATTCCCGACTTCACACGCTATGCGAAAAGCCAGCGGTCGCAGATGCTCGGCCAGGCGATGGGGTTGCCGGCAACGATGACAGCATTCGCTTTCATCGGCGTGGCTGTCACCAGCGCGACGATCGTGATCTACGGGAATGCAATCTGGGATCCGGTCGAGTTGATCAGCCGCATTGGCAGCCCTGGTGTCATAATCCTTGGCGCGCTCGTGATACTCGCGGCCCAGCTCACCACGAACATGGCCGCCAACGTAGTTTCGCCGGCGAATGATTTTTCCAATCTCAGCCCCCGGCGTATCTCGTACGTGACCGGCGGTCTCATCACCGCAGTGATCGGAATTGCAATGATGCCGTGGCGACTTTACTCCGACGCGGCGGCGTACATCTTCACCTGGCTCATCGGCTACTCGAGTCTCATGGGTGCGCTGGGCGGCATTCTCATCGCCGATTACTGGATCGTGAAAAAGCAGGAATTGTCACTGCGCGATCTGTTCCGGATGGACGGTCTGTATACCTACAGCGATGGCGTGAACTGGCGCGCGATCGCTGCGCTGGTACTGGCAGTGCTTCCGGTGATTCCCGGCTTTATAAACGCGGCTACAACGCCCGGCGGTCGAATTGCAGACCCCGGCATCTTCGACCGCATCTACACGTACGCGTGGTTTGTGACGTTCACGCTGAGCTTTTTGTTCTATCTGATTCTGATGAGGGGCACACCGCACGTTTCGCCCGCCGGGGCGCGTGCGCCGAATGACCCAACCACCGAAAGCTGAGAAGGGAACGCCATGGCCAAAGTCGTGAAATGTGGTTTGATCCAGGCTTCGCATGCGTGCGCCACTACCGAGCCGCTCGAGACCATCCGGCAGGCAAATATCGAGAAACACATCCCGCTTATCGATCAGGCCGCGAGCGAAGGCGTCCAGATTCTCTGCATGCAGGAGATCTTTACCGGTCCATACTTTTGCGCCGAACAGACCACCAGATGGTATGACTCCGTCGAAGGAATTCCCGACGGGCCAACGACGAAACTGATGCAGGAGATGGCGAAGCGGCACAGCATGGTGATCGTCGTGCCTATCTACGAAGAAGACTCTCCGGGCGTCTACTACAACACTGCCGCGGTGATTGATGCCGACGGCACGTACCTTGGCAAATACCGCAAGAATCACATTCCACATTGCGCTCCCGGGTTCTGGGAAAAGTTCTACTTCAAGCCGGGGAATCTGGGTTATCCCGTTTTCAAGACAGCGTACGCTGATGTCGGCGTCTACATCTGTTACGACCGACATTTTCCCGAGGGCGCACGCGAGCTTGGTTTGAATGGCGCTGAAATCGTCTTCAATCCGTCGGCTACGGTGGCCGGACTGTCCGAATATTTATGGAAGCTCGAACAGCCGGCGCATGCGGTGGCAAACGCATATTTCGTTGGGGCGATAAACCGCGTTGGCCGCGAGCAGCCATGGGATATTGGCGAGTTTTACGGGCAAAGCTATTTCTGCGATCCGAGGGGACAGATGCTCGCGACTGGTAGCCGCGATCAGACGGAGCTTGTGACTGCCGAGCTCGATCTCGAGCAGGTGCGAGAGGTTCGGAACGTGTGGCAGTTCTACAGGGACCGCCGGCCCGAGACGTACGGGGGGCTCGTCGAGCTATGAAAGTTGCCACTACAATCGTGTTTGCTGCACTTATTGCCGTCGGATGCAGTAAGTCGGAACCGCGGGCCAATCACGGTGGAAGTGAAGTGGAAATCGGAGGGGCTGACTACGCGTTTCAGGTGCCCGCCAGCCTGCCAGCGGGACGAACTGCATTTCGTTTCAACAACAAGGGCAAAGTCCGCCACGAGCTGAACATTGCGCTGCTCAAGCCAGGCGTTCAGGTGGAACGCGTCCTCGAGACACGACGTGCGGGGAAGCCAGTTCAGGCTCTGATCGAAGGTCCCGTCGGAGTGCTCTTTGCCGACGCCGGAGAGCGGTCGTCAGGCACCATCTCAACAGACCTCGTCGCCGGCCGCGAGTACGCGGTCATCTGCATTTTTCGCGACTCGGCTGGCGCAAAGGCCCACTTCGACATGGGGATGTATTCGGTGATCCAGGTCGGGACCGCACTGGCTAAGACAGTGCCTGCGCCACCGCCCACGGATACGATCATCGGCACCGACTATGCTTTCCAGTACCGACGCACGCTCGCGCCGGGCAGACATTCGTTCGTGTTTCGGAATGATGGCAAGATGACGCACCAGGTCACCATCGCGCAGCTCGCGGAAGGTGTCACGCTGGAAAAAGTCCTGGCGGTTGAGAAGGCTGGGGGCAACGTCGACTCCCTGTTCGACGGGGATTTCGGGCTTCTTCAGGTACGCGGGGGCGGGACGCCCCTTGGAGCGCTGGACGTCGACATGAAGCCCGGGCGCGTGTACGTGATAGCGTGCTTCGTCAAGGATGATCCGAAGTCGCCGGAGCATGTTGCGCTCGGCATGTACGGAGAGATTCGTGTCTCGGGTGGCCGACAACAGTCAGGCAGGCGATCGCCTGATAAACCTCCGCCCGCCGGAAGCGGTTAGATGAAGGATTTCGACACATATCAGGACCTTGCGCTTCGAACCGCGTCGGCAGAAAGCACGGCGACGTCACTCTCGCTCTTGAACAGCGCTGCGCTTGGGCTATCCGGTGAATCGGGCGAGATTGCCGATCACGTGAAGAAAGTGATGTTTCACGGGCACCCGCTCGACGACGCAACGCGCGACAAGATTGCGAAAGAGATCGGCGACATTCTCTGGTATTGCGCGATCGGCGCGACGGGAATAGGAATCGGGCTGGGGGACATTGCGCAGATGAATGTCGACAAGCTGCGGAAACGCTATCCTGGGGGGTTCAGCGAGGAGCGCAGTATCAGCCGGCCTGGCGAGGAGTGAGTGCCCCGGTCGCAATTACTTTAGGCTTCAAGCAGTGTTGGGTTGGCGGCGCGGTCTGATGAACCGATGCACACTCCGGATCATGGCGCGCGGACGCCTACTGGCGGTTTCAGTTCTGTACTTGGCTGCAGCTTTGACCTCGGCATGTCGAACGCCTCTAGTAACTGCGGCTACCGCTCACCCGAAACCGGATATCGCGGGCGATACCGCGATGTTTGCGACGGTTGTGCGCGCGGCGGCCCGGGCCGCATCACGGGAGCCGACGCGTGTAGATCCGAGGCCGATGCGGGCGGACACCGCGTTGTATATTCCCGACGTCTGGCAGCCCGCACCTGGGGGAGCCGTGCGCGAACCCGACCCGATGTACCCGACATCGGCGGAGATGCTCGAACAGCGACGCAAGGTGCTCCAGCGTCTGCGGATCGAGGAGACGGATGCTGCGGCAGATATGAAATGCCCAGGAGTATTGACTCCGCCGTCGAGCGTTCGGGACCGGTCGCGCTGTCCGACTGCTGGGGGCTTTAACAGCGTTATCCTCAGCGTACCCCGGCGCCCTGTCGCAGGCGATCAAATTCGAATGGACTCAGTCGGTCTCCGACCTGAAAACACGTGGATCGTAAGAGTGAGCGCCCGCTCGATGGGCGCGGACGGCGCCAGCACTCTGGCCTCCGACTATTTCGTAACCCGCAAGTCGCGGACGGAGCCCTGGTCAGTTGCCAAGGTTATCGGTTTGATGTGGGTCGAGTAGCGGCGAGCGATCACATCGACCTGTCTCCGTAACGTTCAACGCCCCGACGAACTCACGAACGGCGGCAATGACCTTGTAACAACGCACTTCCTTTAGCGTTCCAGTTATGAAAGCTTCAGACGCCTTGGCGTGTCCGCCCCGGCGAACTACCGCGCGAATGCGTTCACATCCACTGCACCCGTACTCCTGAACGACACCTTAATCTTGCCATGGCCCAGATCCCGGAAGAACACAGCCATGCGCGTCCTGAAACTCCCGCGAACCCGTCGTGATACATCGGAACATCCGCCACCTGTCCCCTCCGCCTGGCGCTGCATCATGACATTATTGCGTGGCCGCCCCCCGTCAAGCGCCAGCCAGAGGACTCCGCCAAACAGGCTCGTCAGAAGCCTCACGATGAAATACACGTTGAAATACCCGGCTCCGCCCGCAATGCCCGCGGCGGCAAACAGATACTCGAACGCGAGATGAGCCGTTCCAAAGCCACCCGGCGTGAACGGCAGCGACTCGGCGAGAAATCCAATCGGCGCCACTTCAAAGATCCGCGAAAGTCGCTGGGCATCGGGCACCAATGCATGCCCAATCAGCCATATAGTAACAACCTTCAGGATTAGAGCTACCGCCGTAATCGCGACGCTGGTCGCCGCCACCCACTTCATTGACCTGGCTGCGCTGAATCCGGACCAGACCCGATCGGCCGCGGCCTGTGCAAAGCGATGGTGCCGGAGCCGCCAGAGAAGCAGGCCGGCTCCCAGCAAGCTCAGCGCCGCCCAGATCAAAGCCGATCTCATTGGAGCGTCGAAGACGACGGGAATCATGCGGACGCCGAGAACCACCGCGACCAGCAACGAACCGGCAACCCCGCACAGTCGGTCGACCACAAGCGATTTCGCCGCGACACCGGCCGGGCAACCGTCGCGGCGGAGGTATGCGAAGCGCGTTGCATCCGTTGCCACGGCGGAGGGAGCAACCGTGCCAAAGAACTGCCCAATCCAGTTCCATGCGAGCAGACTGCCGTAGGAATGCTGGTGTCCGAGCGCTGCGAGTATCAACCGCCAGCGATACACACCGACCAACAGAATGAGTATCTGCAAGCCGATCAGGGAGGCGCATGTCACTGGATCGGACAGCACCCGATATGCGGTTTCGAGCGACAGCCGTCCATTGATGGCAAGCATGCCGAAAAGTCCCCCGGCAATTCCGAGCTTTACTATGAACCATCTGCGCCCGGTCACGCCGCAACGGCCGACAAAAACTGGTTGAAGGCCGATCGCATCTCGTTTCCTGCGTGGGCGTCGTCGCTATCCAGATTTACATGCCGGCGAAATTCACAAATCCACTCTGGTGCTCCGTAAAATCGGAGCACGTCGTCGGCACGCATCGAGCCGGCAACGTCAGCCTCGAAGACGAGACCCTCGGCGAGAAGCGAAAGACCTCCGGCGGAATGATCAAGGTCTCTGGAGTACACCGAGTGAACACCCGCGGTCAGCGTATCAATGTGCACCGACGAATTCCCGGCAATCACCAGGTCGCATCGCCGAAGGTCATCGTCTGCCGAAGCGCTGGAGAGGTTGACACGATCGCGGGGGAATTCTCTCATGGCAGCGTCGATGCCCGTCCACAGGTTCGCGGGATGCGGTCTGAGCCGGATGGATTCGACCCCCTCGGTGCAGAGCAGGCCGCGTATCCAGGCGATCACGCATTCCTTGCGAGGCTGCTTCGAAAGAAACAGCCCCACTGTCATATTTCGCTGCGGCAATGCGAGAGGCAACGGCCGGTAGCGCGCACCAGCACTCCTGACGATTACCCGGTCGATTCTGCAGCCCGCCCGGCACAGCAGCTCGTACGACGCCTGGTTGTTTACGATCGCCAGATCGTAGTCGAGCCGTGGAAGCGGCCACACCGGCTCGCCGTGCATGACGTGAACTACCGGGATGCCGCGGCGCCTCGCTGCGAGGTTCATTGCGATTCCCCAGGGGTTCGAGTACGACGACATGACGGCGACGCGGTAGCCACCACGATCGAGTATCTGTCCAATCCGGTCGTAGTAGAACACCAGCTCGAGCGCACGAAGAACGTGGAACATGTCGTGCCTGCGGCGAAGCCCTTTGGCGAGTCGTGCTGCCCGGGTGAGGTGGCGGATGCCTTTCGTCATCGAGCCGAGCGGGACGAGTGCGCCCCTGTAACCGAACTCGATGTCGGTCCATGGCAGATCGCCCAGCGATTCACGCAGATCCTTTACGGCGCGGAGTTCATTCTCCCGTCTTGCGCAGGTCAGAACGCCACCGGCGGTTCCCACCGGCCGCATGCTGGCAAAGCACCTCATGCCATTCGCAACCGCGAAGTAGTCCGGCAGTGGAGTTGCGGCGGTTGATCGCAGGCCGGCGTCGAGCCACCTCACCGCGCGACGTTCCGCCAGCACATACTTCACGATCTCCGAGACCATCGGCGAGCTGTCGTTTCGGATCTGCGTCCTGATGCCACGCCGAAGCGAGCTGGGAGGAGCAGCGTTCATCGGCGGGCCTCGAGCGCCATTATCGCTTCAACGCGCGCGACATCCGACGGCACGTCCACGGCCACCGACGCGCCGGCCACATCGACCATCTGCACGCCGATGCCCATGTCGAGAAACCTCAGGATCTCAATGTCCTCAGGCAGTTCGAGCCAGGACTGGCGGCCAAACGCAGCGAAAGCCTGGAGCTCGACTCGCGAGAAAGCATAGATGCAGACCTGTCGACGGAAACGCTGCTCCGACCCGGCGCGCTTTACGAACGGGACAGGCGACCTCGACATGTAGACAAGACGGCCGTCATCTGTCGCAACGACCTTTGGGACATTCTCACTCTCGATTTCAGCAGGCAACCCGATCGAACACATCGCGTTGATAACCTTGTCCGGATGCCTGCGCTTTGCCCGAATGACAGCGATGATGTCGTCGGCCGCGACCAACGGTTCATCTCCCTGAACGTTGACAATGAGTTCGCATTCGGCTTCGCGAGGGAGGTCGCGCACCGCCTCCCATACACGGTCGGTACCGGTGACACATCCGGAGAAGGTCATGACGACCCGCACGCCAGCCGCTTCGCAAACGCGTCTTATTCGATCGTCATCAGTGGCGACGATGATTTGCCCGCTGGGAACCGCGCGCGCCACGCGCTCATGTACGCGGAGCACGAGCGGCATGCCACAGATCGGGACCAGCGGTTTACCCGGAAAGCGCGAAGAACCGTACCGCGCCGGGATGACCACCATCACGCCCTTCACGTCATCGAGCAGCTCAGCCACGGCGGTCACGCGGATCCAACGCGGCGGCCTGCGGCGCTTCGGTGATTCGTCGCCGCCTCGAGTGTCGCGGCGTTGAACGTCGTCCGATCGGGATTGTGGCTCAGCGATTCCAGGGTTCGGACCGAATCCACCGCTCCTGCTCGTGGATCGCGAAGCAGCGTTTGCGCGTAAGTCGGATGAATGTCGTGGATGCCCGTCACCAGGTACGGCAGCGACGGGCCCCACTCACATTGCGAGTGCAGCGCGGCGAAATCCGTCGCCAGTAGCTCAAACAGCGGGGCAGCGGCGATATCGGAGCGACCCGTCTTCTCGAGATACGCGAGCAGTTGCTCTGTCCGAAGATTCCCCGCTCCCCTGCCCATGCCGAGCACCGACGAGTCGACGATCGTAGCTCCGGCGCCCATTGCCGCAAGAGTGTTCGCGAAAGCGAGGCCCATGTTGTCGTGGGCGTGAAAGCCTACGCGTCCCCGAAATGAGGATGCAAGAGTGGCGATCTTCGTGATCGTGGCATCAGGCGTGAGGCCGCCGAAAGAATCGGCGAGATACACGAAGTCTGCGCCGGACCGATCGAGTGTCGCGGCCGCCTGTCGGATAGACTGTGGCTCGAGCATGCTGGCCTGCATGAGATTGATCGCCACGACGTAACCACGGTCCTTCAGCCACCCGCATATCGTCGACACGGGCCCGGCCATCTCCACAGTCGCCGCGATGCGGACCATGTGGACGGGGCTGTGATCCCGCCGGCAGAATAGCGTCTCGAGGCGGGCCAGATCGGGCATTCCCGAGGCGTTGCACATCGTCTTTCCGTCGATCATCACCGCCACTTTGAGGCGCAGACCCGCGCTATGGCTGCGCAGCAGATGGTCAGGAGAGTATCGATAACGGCCGGCAAGACTGTCAGTGGCGCATGCACGATATCCCATCTCGGCGTACCGGCACCCTGTCTTGTCGAGTGCGCGAAGGTATCGAGTTACCAGTGGTCCGGAAAAATTCCACGCGTTCTGGTATCCTCCGTCGCGAAGCGTGCAGTCGAGAATATCAATGTTCATTTTCGTGCTCCCGTTTCGGCGTATGCATGGAACGCGGAAACGGGAGGGAAATCGGCTCAACCGAAGGAGAAGTATTCGCGGTGCTTGCCGTCATCTGGCCGGCAACGTCTCGTTTTTGAAACGCGCTCGGCGTGAATGCGAAGTACCCATGCCGGATGGCCGAGTCAGCTGAACGGTCGTGATACGAGGTAGAAGGTGGTTAGTTTACCACTTATCTAGCGAGGCGGAGATGGCTCCTAGCATCAAGAACACTGAAACTGACCGGCTCGCCCATGAACTGGCGCGCGCAACGGGAGAGAGCGTGACCAGGGCGGCCACCAACGCGATCAAGCTTCGCCTGGAGATGGTCAAACCCCGCTCCGACGCCACGAGATTGACTCAAGATGTCCGGCAAATCCAGCAACTCGTGGCGTCCCTACCCGATCGGGACCTGCGAAGCGCCGATGAAATCATCGGTTACGATGAGTTCGGAATGCCCGCCTGAAGATGGTCATCGCTCGCGCGCTTGGTGAACCGCTGCTCTTCACGGGCAACGATTTCGCCGGAACTGATGTGGCCAAAGTGGAATACTGAAGGGCCGCGATTCTCCGACATCTGGGGTTGTGCGTCAGCTGCCTCGGAAAGTCTCGGCCGAAATGCGTTCCGCATGGATGCGCAGTGCGAGACCCGAGCGATCAGTCGAAGCGCTATCCATGAAAGCGAAAAACCCCTGACGCACTCGATATTATCGAACTGTCGTAACGGCCTCCTGCGCCCCTACGAATTCACGCGCGGCGGCAATCACTTTGTAGCGCACTTCCTCGAGCGTTCCGGGAATCAACGCCCCTGAAGCCTTCGCATGCCCCCCTCCTCCAAACTGCCGCGCAAATGCATTGACGTCCACCGCACCAGTGCTCCGGAACGATACCTTGATCTTCCCATGCCCGAGATCACGAAAGAAAACAGCCATCCGCGTTCCTCCCACAGAGCGCGGATGCTCGGCGATACCCTCGAGGTCCTCCGACTTCAGCCCATACTCTTCAGCGGCACCAGCCGCAACCGAGATCCACGAAATTCCGTAGGCCGGATCCACTTCCAGCGTTGCCAATGCATCACGCAACAGATGCAGGCGACCAACTGGATGTGATGCGTACAGGCGCCTGTACATCTCCTCCGGCTCCACCCCAGCGGCCAGCAGCTGGCCAGCTACCGACAGACACCGCGCGCTGGTATTGCTGAATCTGAAACCGCCGGTATCAGTCAGCATCGCCACGTAGAGTGCAAGAGCGATCTGCGGAGTTATCTCGACGCCGAGCGTGACGGCCACGTCGTAAATCAGTTCGCCCGTCGCACACGCTGTAGTGTCGGCGAGCATGTTATCGCTCGGCGGTTCGTCACTCGGGATGTGATGGTCGATGACGACTTTGGGAATTCTGAGTGATCTCACGGTGTCCGCGAGAACACCAAGCCGCTTTACGTCACTGATGTCGAGCACGACGAGGAGATCCGCCTTGCTCAGCGCTCCCGCGCCCTGAGACGATGCGTCGACCACCTCGACCCCGAGAAGAAAATCAAAAGTCTCCGGCCAAGGCGTTGGATTGACGATCTGCACGGTCATTCCCAGCGACGTGAGAATTCGCGCCAGTGCCGCTTCCGACCCGCAGCCGTCGCCGTCGGCGTTGATGTGGGTGGAGATTGCAACAGAGCGCCCCGCGCGGAACTCCCGCGCGAGACGCTCGATCGCTTCTTTTCTGCGTTCCGGGACTGTTAGTAGATCAACCACTCGCTTCCGAACGTCCGATGCGCGAGTGCGCCTTTCCATACAGGAAGTAGATCAACAGGCCGATTGCGAGCCACACGCCAAGCCGGATCCAGGTGTCGGCCGGGAGACTCGCCATCATGTAACCGCAGATGAGAATGGCCAGAATCGGAACAATCGGGACGAGCGGGGTGCGGAACGGCCGCGGAATCTCGGGACTCTTGCGTCGCAACACGATGATGCCGGCCGATACGATCACGAAGGCGAGCAGCGTGCCAATCGACACCAGCTCACCGAGGAGACCAATCGGGAACAGTCCGGCGATCACCGCGCAGACCGCACCGGTCATGATCGTGGTGATGTAAGGCGTCTGGAACTTCGGGTGAATTTTTCCGAACACCGGCGGCAACAGACCGTCGCGCGACATCGAATAGAAAATGCGCGGCTGCGCCATCAACATCACAAGCACCACCGACGCGAGACCGGCGATCGCTCCGATGTTGATGATCGGCCGGAGCCACGCCAGTGCCGGGCCAGCGGCCGCGATCGCTACGAACACGGGATGCGGAACGTCGAGGTTCGTGTACTTGGTAAGCCCGGTCATGACGAGCGCCATCAGAATGTAAAGAACCGTACAGATGGCCAGAGAACCGAGAATTCCGATTGGCATGTCCCGCTGTGGATTCTTTGCCTCCTGAGCGGCAGTCGACACAGCATCAAACCCGATGTACGCGAAGAACACCACCGCCGCGCCGCGCACGACACCTGTCCACCCGAACTGACCGAATGTGCCGGTATTCTCGGGCATGAACGGACGCCAGTTGTCCGAGTTCACGTACATGAACCCGAAGCCGATCACGAGAATAACGATGAGCATCTTCACGATCACAATCACGTTGTTGAACCGCGCGGACTCCTTGATGCCGATCACCAGCAGCGCCGTCATCAGGCCGACGAGGATCATCGCGGGGAGATTGATGACGCCCTGTGCAACCGAATACCGACTGGTGTCGCAAACGGTCTCAGCCGCAACCCTGATAGTCTGATTGGTCGCCGGATCGAAGCAAATGCTGTTTCTCACGAAGGAGTGAGTGCCCTCGATTCCCAGGGGGGATGATGTATACGCTATCGGCAGCCGGAATCCCAGCTCGTTCATAAACGCAGTGAAGTACCCCGACCAACCCACGGCAACGGTCGCCGCACCGAAGAGGTATTCGAGGATGAGATCCCACCCGATGATCCAGGCAGTCAACTCGCCAAGCGTCGCGTATCCATAGGTGTACGCGCTGCCGGCAATGGGAATCATCGCCGCAAACTCCGCGTAGCATAGACCGGCGAACAGGCAGCCGAGCCCGGCAAAGATGAACGAGTACACGATTGCCGGACCGGCGTACTGCGCTGCGGCGGTACCTGTCAGCACGAAAATGCCAGCGCCAATGATGGCACCAATGCCAAGCGTCGTCAGATTCAGCGCGCCGAGCGCGCGCTTGAGGGTGTGAGTTCCTTCCTCACCCGCCGCTTCGGTTTGCAGCCCCACAATGCTCTTTTTAGACCAAATACCCATGCGAGTTCTCCGGAAACCGTCGGATATGGTAAGGTGCTACGTCCGACCGGACAGGCGCGCAGACCGGTGGCAGCGATCGATCAGATTGGAAATCCGAATGCGGTGCCAAGTTGCTGCCACACATTAAGCGTTGTCAAGGAAGTTCTGCGTTTTCGTGCCGACACATCCCGCTTACATGTCACCCCGAGTTTGCAATCACACAGAATAATTAGGTGCTTCCCTGGTGATGACGACATCGTGCGGGTGCGATTCGCGAAGGCCGGCCGCCGTGATCCTCAAAAATTCAGCGTCGTGTCTCAGCTGTTCGATGTTGCCGCATCCAACGTACCCCATGCCTGCTCTCAGGCCGCCGACCATCTGATACAGCACGTCGCTGACAGGACCCTTGTACGGCACCCTTCCTTCGATTCCTTCGGGCACGAGCTTGCGTGGTGACATCTCCCCCTCCTGGAAATACCGGTCAGCGCTGCCGTCCTGCATGGCTGACATGCTTCCCATTCCGCGAATCATCTTGAAGCGCCTTCCCTCGAGGAGTATCGATTCGCCGGGACTCTCTTCGGTACCCGCGAGCATGGAACCCATCATCACGCTCGAGGCACCTGCGGCAATGGCTTTCACTATATCACCGTAGTATTTGATGCCTCCGTCAGCAATGACCGGGATGTCGCCCGCACCCTCGACGGCGTCGAACACGGCAGTGAGCTGAGGTACGCCGACTCCGGTGACGACCCGGGTGGTGCAGATCGATCCAGGGCCCACACCGACTTTGACCGCGTCTACACCCCGTTCAACCAGGGCTGCCGCGCCCGCGCGCGTCGCGATATTCCCGGCTATCAGCTGGACGTCCGGGAATGCCTCACGAACCTCGGCGGCCGCTTGGAGCACACCCTCGCTGTGACCGTGCGCGGTGTCGATGACCAGCACATCGACACCCGCATCAACCAGGGCGGCGGCGCGGTCGTGGAAATTCGAGGCACCGATTGCCGCTGCCACTCTGAGACGACCGTGCTCGTCCTTGTTGGCATTCGGGAATTCCCGCCGCTGATGAATATCGCGCACAGTGATCAGACCGCGGAGCACACCGGCCTCGTCCACGACCGGAAGTTTCTCGATGCGATGTTTACCAAGGATGCGCTCGGCTTCGTCCAGCGTCGTGCCCACCGGCGCTGTGACGAGGCCGGTGGATGTCATCGCCTTTTGCAGCGGCTGATCCAGATTGCGCTCGAACTGCAGATCCCGGTTGGTGATGATCCCGAGGAGGTGTCCGTCGCGGTCAACGATCGGGACACCTGAAATCTTGAACCGCGTCATCAGCGCGACAGCCTCGCGCAGAGTCGCATCGGGCGAAAGCGTGATGGGGTTGAGAATTATCCCACTCTCCGAACGCTTGACGCGGTCAACCTCGGCAGCCTGGCGGTCGATCGACATGTTCTTGTGCAGCACGCCGATTCCTCCGGCGCGTGCCATTGCCATCGCCATCTCTGATTCTGTCACCGTGTCCATCGCCGCTGACGCAAATGGCACGTTCAGGGTGATCATTCTGGTGAACCGGGAGCTGGTGTTCACGTCCCGGGGATGAACCAGTGAGTGCCGGGGAGCGAGCAGCACATCGTCGAAAGTCAGCACGACGTTTTCGCGTACCCGGCTGAGCCCGTTCGCCCCATCGGCAGCTGAGCTCCGGAAACGTGAAAGCCCGCCGCCGGTGTCTTCCGGTTGAGCGGGCTTCGTCGACGGACGAGTCGTGGTTGCCATGGATGAATGTATGGCAGGGCGCATTTGCAGTCCAGAGGGAGGCGGACCGCGATCCGCTATCATTTTTTTCTGCGCCTTGGGGGGCCGGGATTTCTGCGGCCTGCGGGATAGAGATGTTTTCTGAGGAAGGCAAGCGACTCGCTCCAGCTTTCCCTGCCCTCCTTCGTATCGACCCGGCTGAATGCATGGCCACCCGGCGGATCCTGCCATTCGCGATATGTGTAGAGTCCCTCTCTGTCCTTGCCCGCTGCAACCATCGAGTCACGCAGGTTGTGATTCTCGATGATGAACACGTCGTCGTCATTGCTGGCGGCATGCACCAGCAGTGGCGTCTTCAGCTTGCGCACATGAGCAATTGGTGATCGGTTGATATACGCCTGCGGTTTTTCCGCGAGCGTGCCACCAAAGCCCGGTTGATCTGAAAAAATCTTCTGATATCCAGCCGAATGGGTGCGTATTCGTGTCGGGAGGTCCGCGACCGGAACATGCGCAACCGCCACGGTGAACAGTTCGGGGCGACGGAAAATCGAGTGCAGTGTTATGAATCCGCCGTGGCTCCAGCCGATCATCGCCAGCCGCCTGACGTCGGCGTTCGGAACGAGATCAGCGAGATACTGGCGAGCGGCAATAGCGTCCTCGACTTCCTTCCCTCCGTAGTCGATGGCATCGTAATGCTCACGTCCGTACCCGGTACTTCCGCGATACTCCGGTGCCACTACGATGTATCCATCACTCACCAGCGAGCGGATGTGGGGCACGTAGAGATCGGAAAGATCTCCATGAACACCGCCGTGGACCAGAATGACGACCGGATGCTTTGTCACGGTGTCGTTCGGTGCGAAGAAGTACGCCGGTATCGTCATCTTGTCAGCGCCGCTGTATTCGATCTTTCGGACGATCATCTCATCGCCGAGCTGGGTCATGAACGACAGGTCCGTGAGCCGCTTGAACAGCTGTTGCTGCGCAAAGCGGTCAAGGCCGGGCGCCGGCGCGGGAACAACTGCCTCAACCGTCGACCTGGATGCCGGAGCTGGTGCAGTGGGCGGGGCCGCCGGGCGGGACGATGCGCATCCGGCGGACAGCGGGATGACAAACAACAGCTGACTGAGAATTTTCAAGATTCTTGCCTCCATGCGTGGTTTCGGGTAACGGCAAACAGCTGAATTCACCGGGCTGGTCCGAGTCTCACAACCCGTCCGGCAACCGGATCGAAGGTACTGCCACCGGGAAGAACGTGCACGCGAAGTCCGGATGCACCAAGCACCGAGCCTGCGGGCGTAATAGCGCTCGAGCGGGCGACCGAGCTGGCCATCGGCAATACAGCGATCCGCGCTCGCCACTTGCCGCCGGCAAGGTCGACGAAGCGCTGCGTGACTTCGTGTGGAGCGGGCCCGCCACCAACGATCATTAAATGGCCTCGCTGTCGATCCCATCGTTGCCGAATGAGTCGCGGGTAGGGGTCCCGCCGCCGCGCCCGGTGACGCACGCAGCTCTACTCAACACCAGCAACGCGCAACACAAAGTGCGCGCCACACGAATAGAGCTGGGAGGGCGTTTCAGCAGCGCGCGCGCTATGTCGAGCCCAGACAGTCCCACCCGTGGGAGCAGTACAAAGAATCTCATAATCCCATCATGCCCGCTCGCGCTGAGTAGCGCAATCGGAGTCGTCGTCCTTCGTCGCTTGACGGTAGCGGTGCGTCCTGACATACTGGAAAAGTGATTGCTGCGTCACCCTTCGGAGGCCCGATGTCAAAGAACCGCTTCGCCGTAACGCTCATGCGTTCCGGTAAAAATTTGCTTGCCCCCGCGCATACCGGGCTTCTCGATGTGCTCCGTCGGTCTGGTGCCATGCTTGCGGCGTGGCTGCTCCTCGCGGCCGCACCGCCTCTAGCCACAGAAGTTGCCGCACAAACTCCGGCGACGGGCCGGATTACCGGCCTCGCCGTAGACTCAGCCAACAATCGCCCCCTGGTCGGTGTCCAGGTCACTGTCGGTGGTACCAGGCTTGGCGCGGTAACCGGCGATGACGGGCGTTACACCATCAACGGGGTCCCTGCGGGCCGGTACGTACTAGGCGCACGACGGCTTGGCTTTCGTGTTTTGTCGGCCGCCGGAATAATCGTCACCGGCGGTGCCACCGCGAGCGCCGATTTTCGGCTCGACGCTGTCGGTCTTACCCTGGAAGCGGTCGTGACCACCGGAGTGGTGGATCCCACGAGCGGCACCCGCGTCCCCTTCACCGTTGGACGCGTGGATGCCGAGAATGCGCCGGTGCCCGCCACGAACGCGGTCGAGACCATCCAGGGCAAAGTTGCCGGGGTGACCGTGGTGCCGAGTGGCCAGCCGGGCAGCGGAACGAACATTCTATTGCGCTCGCCGACCAGCATCAACAAGTCGACATCGCCGCTGATCGTTGTTGACGGCGTGATTCTCAGCCAGTCATTCTCTGGATCGACTGCTGATCTCGAGTCGATGGATATCGAGAGCATGGAAGTGATCAAAGGCGCTGCAGCGGCCTCGCTTTACGGATCGCGCGCTGCGGCCGGCGTCATCCAGATTCGTACCAAGCGGGGTTCCGCGCTGGCTGAGGGAACCACGCGCGTAATCGCCCGTTCCGAAATCGGCAGCAACAGTCTCGCCGGGAAGATAGACTGGGCACAGTATCACTATTACCTGACGAATACCCAGGGGCAGTATGTCAACGCCGCAGGGGCGGTCGTCCCGCGCGCGCAACGCGTTCCCAAGCCGATTACGGCACGCTTCCAGGACGCGGCTTATGCGGACCCTATCTATGATCAGGTTGACCGGTTCTTCGATCCCGGACAGTTCTTCAAGAACTCTGTCAGCATTTCGCAGAACGGTGGCAAGACGAATTGGCTGCTTTCGCTCGTCAACGCCCGTGAAGATGGTGTGGTGCTCAACAGCGGAAAATACGAACAGAACAATGTCAGGCTGAATCTCGATCACCGGCCGATAGAGAATCTGCAGCTTTCGTTCAGCGGATATCACAGTCGATCGGATCGTCAGGAGCTATATGGAGACACTTTCTTAGACCTCATCAATCAAGCCCCCGACATCGACCTCCGTGTGCCCGATCCGGATGGAACCCCATACATTTTTCAGGGCGATCCGAATGAAGGACGCGAGGAAAACCCGCTTTACGTTCTTGCCACTGAAGAAAACAACCGCAAGCGCGCGCGAACCCAGGGGAGCATCTCCGGCCGCTATTCGCCGCTCAGCTGGTTCAATGTCGACGCGAATGTCAGTTACGACCGCTCGGACCGGCGCACGGATTTCTTTCTGGACCAGGGCGTAAAAACCGAGGGATTCGGGACGGGCGGGCCCGGCGAGATCCGGCAGTTCAATGGAACCACGGATGCACTCAACGCCGCCGCGAGCGCGAATCTGCTCGGCCGAGCCGGCCCGTTGACGCTTCGGACCACTTTCCGCGCTCTCATGGAGCGCGAAACTGACCAGACGACGAACGCCGGAGGTAGCTTCTTTTCGGCCGCGGGTGTTCGCAGTCTCAGCAATGCTCAGCAGCGCTCGGTGTCATCTCTGCTTCAGGAGATTCGCTCGAACAGCTTTGCCGTCGCCTCCGGTGCCGATTACCTGGGCCGGTATATCGTCGACGGCCTCGTTCGCCGCGACGGCAGCTCCCTGTTTGGCCCCGAGGAGAGGGAGAACACGTACTACCGTGTGAGCGGTGCCTACCGGATTTCGCAGGAAGACTGGTGGCCCATCAAATCTCTGGACGAATTCAAATTGCGCGCATCGCGCGGCACCGCCGGGACGCGTCCGGAGTTCACAGACCAGTATGAGACGTTCTCATTCAGCGAAGGCGGCGGTCTGTCGAAGCAGACTCTCGGCAACAAATCTCTGAGGCCGGAGACAGCCACCGAGACTGAAGTGGGTGTCGACGCAATATTCCGCCAGCGTTACTCGCTGCAGTTATCCTACGCTAAAAACCGCGTCGTCGATCAGCTCATTCAGATCCCTCTCGCTGGATTGTTTGGTTACACCTCACAATGGCAGAACGCCGGAACCGTTGAGGGCAACACTGTGGAGGGAACGCTCGAGGCACAACTCGTCCGGCGTCCGAACTTCACGTGGCGCCTTGGAGTTGTAGCAGACCGCTCGCGGAATCGGGTCACCGAGTTCGAACGCAGCTGTTTCACCACGCAGACCATCGCGTTCCGGTGCGCAGGCGAGACGCTCGGCGCGATGTATGGATTCCGTTTCATCAAAGGCGCCGGCGAGCTGCCATCGAATGTGGGAGCGCGCAGCTCGGAGTTCCAGCTGAACGACGAGGGTCTCCTTGTGTGGGTAGGTGCGGGCAACAACTTCACTGACGGAGAAACGAAAAGCCTCTGGGGCACCACGACAACGATCGGCACGACGAACTTCGGATGGGGAATGCCGATTGTCCTGCGCGATTCAACCGGTAATACGGCGCTCGTAAAGATCGGCGACGGTAATCCGGATTTTCATTACGGCGTATCGAACAACATCAGCTGGCGTAATCTGACGGTCTTCGGACTTGTTGACGCAGCGGTGGGTGGACAGTTGTACAATCGAACCAATCAGCGAATGTACCAGTATGGGCGCAGCGCGGATGTCGATCAGGCCGGAAAGGCGCAGGAGCTCAAGAAGCCGATCGAGTATTACGTCAACCTATACGCTGCGAACGGACCAACTGATTACTTCGTCGAAGAGGCCGGCTTCGTCAAGCTGCGCGAGGTGTCACTCAGGTACCGACTTGGATCGAATCTTCTCGGCCCGCTGGCACGGCTCGGCGTCAGCGGTGCGTCGGTATCCCTCATTGGTCGCAACCTGGTGACATGGACCAATTACAAGGGATACGATCCAGAAGCGGGTGGAACAGTTGTACGATTTGACAGCTTCGACTATCCCCGATACCGCACGTTCACCGGCAGCATAGAAATCACCTACTGAGCCTCGAAGGCAGCGCATACTTTGGAGATAAGATGAACCGACTGAAGTTTTTTGCTGTCACCGGGGCGGTGGCAATTGCCGGATGCCAGGATCTGGCGATCAAAAACCCGAACGCACCCGATCGTGAACGCGCTACCCAGCAGCCCACGACGGCGGAGTCTTTCGTGGCAACATCTTTCCGGACATGGTGGCCGGTGTCCGGACACGACGATTACCCATCGTGGGCGTTGTCGACGTCGGCACGGGAGGCCTCCTCGAGCTTTGCCGATTTCGGTCAGCTCGAGGTTTCCACCGAGCCCAGATCAGCCTGGAACAACAGTCCCGTCAATGCCCGAGCCGATGTAAACCAGAGGCCGTGGTTTGATCTTTACCGCACGATCTCGTCCGTAAACGATGCGCTGATTGCCATCGACTCCGGCCTCATCATCGTTGACGCCACTCGAACCGCCCGGGCTCGGGCGGTTGGAAAGTTCATGCAGGGTATTTCCCATGGACAGCTTGGCCTTTATTACGACAAGGCGTTCATCGTCGACGAAAAGCTTGCAGTCGATACGGTCAAGATCCCCGTCTTCCATCCATACCCCACTGTCATTCAGACTTCGATTGCGCAGATAGATGCGGGCATTGCCGTTGCGAGAACCGCCAACTTCACACTCCCGGTAGACTCATGGCTGTTCCAGGCAATGAGCCGGGATGATTTCATCAGGCTTTCGAATTCATTTGCCGCGCGATATCTCGCATACTCTCCAAGAACGCGCACCGAGCGCGCGGCAGTAAACTGGACCGAAGTGATTCGAAGAGTGGATGCGGGCATCACGACTGACTTCGCGCCGGTCGCTCAGGTCGACATCCTCTGGGATGACTGGAAGCGGCTGCTAGCGCGCGTTCGGGCGGGGCCGCCCAGCGATTTCGGGCGTCCCAGCTACTGGCTGCTTGGACCTGCCGATTCGGCCAGCGGCTTCATCAACTGGTCGAACCTGCCGGGGGCCAGCCGCACGGCTTTCCAGATCAGAACCCGGGATCGTCGCATTCAAGGCGCCGGCGGGCCGGCGACGCTTGGCAAGTACTTTGGTTATACAGCCACGAATATCGGTGCGGCTAGTCGCGGAACCTTCCGGTATTCGCACTACGCCTACCAGCGTTTCGGCAGGGGCACGTCGTGGCAGGAAGGTCCGCAGACTGCCATGACCGTCACCGAGATGGACCTCCTCAAGGCCGAGGGGCTCATTCGTCTCAATCGTGCTTCCGAGGCGGTTGCGCTCATCAACAAAACGCGCATCGCAAACGGCCAGCTCCCCGCAGTGACGATTGCCGGACCGCCGGATGAGCCAGGGTGCGTGCCGCGAAAGCGGAATGGCCAATGCGGTTCATTGTGGGATGCGCTGCGTTATGAAAAGGGGATCGAGATGTTCGGCGTCGATGGAGTAATTGCATTCTTCGATGCACGAGGATGGCAGACGCTTCTCGAGAACAGTTTTACGCAGCTACCAGTCCCGGGTCGTGAGTTGGGCACGCTGCGCCTTCCCTCTTACACCTTTGGCGGCCCCGCAGGTGCCTCGTCCGCACCGTTGCCAGATCCCGAGCGTTGTCCGGTGGCGACGTTACCGCGGTGCAGTTAGCGTCCGACTGACCCACCTGCCACTCGTTTAAAACCGCCGAAGGCCGCAGCTATCCGCTGCGGCCTTCTTGCGCTCAACCTTGAAGCGTGCACCGCCGACGGTTAGACCCGGCCGATGGTTCTCAGCCGACGTCTCATCCGTCGCGGCAGGAAGAAAGCGCACGCCGCCAGTATGCGCTCCAGATTGAGCGACGCCAGCTCTGCCGCATCCCCCATCCAGTGCTGTTGCACGACGGTTCGGCCGGCGTTGGTTATGAGCCTTTGAATTGCGAGAATAAGCAGAAATACGTCGTCAACTTCGCCGATGAACGGTATGAAATCGGGCACCAGGTCGAGCGGCAGCAGAATGTAGGCGATTGCCCCAGCGACCACCATCTTGTCGATGCTCGGAACACGCGTATCCGTCAACAGGCCATAAAGGAGTCGCAGAAAGTTGGGCAACTCCTTAACGGTTCCCATGACCGTGCGCTTGGCTCCCGTACGCGGCTTCTGGCCGACATCGACATCCGGCGGCACTTTGCGCGTGCGTCTGCCCGTCGCGGACTCACCGCGTCCTTTTACTGTAGTCACTTGCCTTCTTCTCCTAGGGAATGAGGTAGCTGGCTGCCCAGCTCATGGGGCCCCGCTCGCGTAACTGGAGGCGGTGCCGGCGTCGGCTGAGACGAACTGGGGGCAACTGGCGATGCAGCGCCCATTATGCCTGTTGCAACAGACTTGCCAGCGGCCGCAACCTCATTGATCGCACCCACCGCCCTGCTCATGATACTCATGGTCCCAGCAACTGCCCCGGCGGACATTTTGCCGGCACGCAACGTATCCTCCACGCCCTGAGCGAAGCTTCTCATCGGGTTCGAAGGAGCTGCCATTACCGGCGCGTACTTGGACTCCAGGAAATCAATGTAGTCGAGTATCTGGCCGAGCCTTTCGTCGGGCATGAGATTGAGTTTGCGAATGAGCCGGTCCCGCAGCATGTCGTTCATAGTTGATTCCTCATCCGCCCCACCGCGCCCGCTTGCCGCGAGCATCGATGTGCACGTAGGTAGTCCGTGAGTGCCCACTGGTGTATATCCCGAGGCCCCCTACGAGCTCAGGATGCTTGAGTTCCACGATCTCGACGGCGAGCCCGATCATCCTGCTATCCATTGCGCTGTACTTGCCGTCGCCGTTAGCGTCGATCGCAACGTCTGCTGCATCGCCATACTGATGCTGGCTGTCCCGGGCGGCCCGCTTTACCCGGGCGTTGTGGTCGGGTGCGCGGAAACCGGATTTCACGTCGATCGAAAGCCTGGTGCGACCGCCCGCCCCGTGCCAGCGTGTGATCTCGGACACCACCAGCTCGATCTTGTCGAGCAGCTTCGGGTTGATCGCGGCATACCGCGGCCACATTTTCTGGTCATCGTGGTTGAGGAAATCGCTCACCTTCAGATGCTTGCTGATCGGGAGGTTGACGTCCCTCTCCCTTATCTCGAGAAATCCTTCGGGAGGGTCCTGCCGCCCGGCGATCTGCTCTCCAATATACGTGCCTATCCGATAGCCTCTGAGCATCGTGCCATGCTTCTCCTCGAACGGTACCAGCACAGCCAGTGTCAGCCCTTCGATGACCCTGTGCTCATCCCCTCTCACAAGCGCAAACCGGTAAAACCCGGGAGTCAGAGGCGCCTGAACACGCGCACCTTTCAACAATCGGGGAGCCTGTGCCGACGTCGAGTCTCCCACCCTGACCCAGTTGTATGACAGCAGTGCCGGATCGCCGTGCACGTCGAGTGGATACTCGACATTTTCGCCAGGCATCGCGAAACGAAGCAGCACTCCTCCGCTGGATCCGAACGCAGTCGCGGATGGAGTTGCGGCCGGGAGGCTCTTCTTGAGGAAAGTACCGAAGGGTCGCATCGCAAAAGATGAAACGGGCGAGCGAAACTGCATTACCCCGGCGCTGGCCGCAACGAACAGGGCCAGCGTAACAAGCATTGCCGGCTTTCGTCTGCGGAAAACTGTTTGATCCGGCGCGATTTCGCGCCGTTCTGAGACGGCTACATCCATTGTCAGAAACTAGCGCGGGCGACTGCTGGCGGCGAACTCCGCATTACGCACCGCATCGCCCGCGCATCGCTCAATAGATGTAAACGGGCGTACCAACGGGGACCATTTCGTACAACTTTTCAATGTCTTCGTTCCGCAAGCGTACACAGCCGTGACTGACCGCCTGGCCAATCGATTCCGGCTTGTTCGTTCCGTGCAATGCATAACCATCACCAAGGACGAGCCGGCGCGTGCCAAGGACACCTTTATAACGCCGCTGGTTCGTGCCGAATGGCGGAACGATGATGTTGCCGTTGACGACGATCTCCCGGCCGTCGGTTGCTTCCAGGGCAACCTCGTTGCCGTCCGCATATCGCTTGACGATTTCGGAACCGCTCACCCTTACCACCGACCCATCGGAGGACGGAATCGTCATTCCGCGACTCATCTTTACCAGCCCGAGACCGCGCTTGTTTGCCTGTTCCAGAAAATGCCAGTCGGGCGGTACCCATGCCGGATCGACTTCCTTGGCCTGAACCTTCAGCCGTCCGCGCGGTGTTTCGAATTTCCACTGCCCTCCACCGCCGCCCTTGCCTACCAGCGTCTTTCCGCTGCCGGTCGCAACCTGTGTATGGAAAAGCAGCTGATCGCCACGCTTGAACCAGAGCTCCCGTTCTTCGATGCTGACCACGATATACGGCTGATCGGCCGGTACCGCCGGATTCCCTGCCACGAGTTGATTGAGGCTGTCTTCGGACGTACCGAGCCTGGCTTTCACTTCCTCGAGTACACCGAGATTGTCGTTGAAGACCATGCGGTTTACGTCGCGCTGATAGCGCACCTCGGCGGTTTGCGTCAACAGCATTGCGGTACCCGCCGCTACCGCCGTGAACGCCAGAAGCGTTCCCCATACCCACTTCCCGCCATGCGTTATCGTGTTGGCAATTCCCATCAGGTAGCCCCTGTCGTCGGTAGTGTGCGGTGCGTCAATAGAAGTATACCCGCATGCCCGGGCTGAGGTTCGGCACTATCGCCTTCATGTCAGCGAGGCCGATTCGTACATTGCCGGGCGCGATCGTAGAAGAGTCGGTTGCTAGCGGACCACTCGCGGCAGAGATCACAGTGCCACCGTCCAGCGTGATCGCGTTCCCAGAGACGCCGGCGATGGTCTTTTGACCCCGTGGAATCACTACGGGAGGCGAATCGCCCCCGGATCCGGCGGCAGTCTCGGCACCGAAGGCAGCCTGCATTTCCCGGAGCACCGCGCCATCTCTCTCCAGAAAAATCTTGCCGCTATCGATGGCCACGGAGAGGTGCAGATTCTTTTCAATCTTCGCCTGTCTGCGTGCCAGCTCGAGCGCGATGCGCGCCTTGTTCTCCTCCGCGGCGACGATCGCGTCCGTGCGCGCCCGTTCATTATCGGTCATGCCTGCGCGCAATCGCACAACTTCGGCCTCGTATACGCCCCGCTTGTAGAACAGAAACCCACTTACACTGAGCAGCGCGACGAGAGCGAATACGAGAGTCAGGACGAATCCGGGGTAACTTCTCCGAAAATCGCGCCACCCGCCGCGGCGGCGATCACCCCGCTCCCCTTTGGACGGGTCACGGCGCCCAGCGTCACTGTCGGAAGGCGGAGTCGAACCTGGCTGCTTGTCGGAACGGATTTCCATTTATCGTCGGGTTAGGCTTTGAAGATCGAGTATCGGTACGCCGGCTGGCTCGCTGCGACCGTTTCGCACGCGTGCCGTGACAGTAACCGGCGACATCGGTGCGAGGCTGCGTGCCGCCGCAAGCAGCGAAGGCGGCACTGCCATGTAGACAAGGGTCTTCTCTGCGCCCGGCCCCAGCGCAAGGATATAGTGCTCCCCGGCAACCAGACCAGACCTCAGCGGATCTGCTGTCTGAAGTGACACTGCTTCAATCTCCCATCGAACCAGCTTGCCGCGTGCAGCCGCGGGATTATTCCGTATGTCAGCCCCGCTGAGCGGCCGCACACTGCTGTCGGCTATAATGACATCCCCTTCGCGCACCCAGCCTTCGAGGCGAATTCTCACCCAGTCACGCTCGCGCGCAAGCACTTCAACCTGAGTGCCTTTGGCAATCTGACCCAGCAACCCTCCGGGCGAGGAGCCTGCCGGCGGAGCCGGACGAACGACGGTGGCGCGGGTCGCTGTGTGCAACACGTTCTCCTGTGCAGACATGGGGAACGCCAGCAACACCGGAACGGCAGCAAGAAAAAGGCGCAACGCTGGTCGGGGTATTTGGTGGGGCTACATTTGGTTCGACGGTTCCTAACGTACACTCTTACACGCAGTGAGCAACAATGGTTTACGACACGTCCCGCCCCGTCGCGCTGATAGTCCTCGACGGATGGGGACACCGTGAGGCAGTCGACGGCAACGCCATTGCGCTCGCTGATACGCCGACATGGGACTCCCTGTGGAAGAGCCCGGCGAGGACGCTGCTCGATGCCTCCGGGCTCCGTGTGGGACTTCCGGAGGGCCAGATGGGCAACAGCGAGGTTGGTCATCTCAACCTCGGCTCCGGGCGTATTGTAATGCAGGATCTGGTCAGAATATCGGCATCCATCGCCGATAGATCTTTTTTCAGAAATGCCGCTCTTGTCGAAGCCTGTCGCGTTGCGAGAGCGTCCGGCGGCACGCTTCATCTGACAGGGCTCATCGGCGATGGCGGCGTCCATGCCATCGACAGCCACTTGTTCGCTCTGATAGATCTCGCGGTTCAGGAAAGCGTCCCCCGCATTGCGATCCATGCTTTTACTGACGGTCGCGATACTTTGCCCAAGTCCGGCCTCGGGTACGTCGGAGACTTGCTCGCGTACATCGGCGACAACAGTAATGCCTCGCGGGGTCGCGGCATCGCCCATATCGCAAGCGTGTCGGGACGCTACTACGCCATGGATCGTGACCGCCGCTGGTCGCGCACCGAGCTCGCGTACCGCACGATCGTCGAGGGCGCGGGAATGCGCGCGGCGAGTGCCCCTGCCATGGTTCGCGCGGCATACGATGCCCGCATCACCGACGAGTTCATCCAGCCGGTTTGCATCGCGGGCATGGATGGTTCGAGCACCCGGATGAGGGACGGTGACTCGATGATCTGCTTCAACTATCGCTCGGACCGGATGCGTCAGCTGGTCCGCGCCCTGGTCGATCCCGACTTCGCGGGCTTCAGCATCACGAACCGTCCCAGGGTCAGCGTCACAACGCTCACGTCATACGACGACACACTCGGACTGCCAGTGGCGTTCGCCCCGCAATCCATGGCGCGCATCTTAGCCGAGGTGTTAGCCGATCGCGGGCGGTCGATGTTGCGAACAGCGGAAACGGAGAAGTATCCGCATGTGACTTATTTCTTCAACGGCGGCGAAGAGACCCCTTATGCGGGTGAAGAGCGGATCCTGGTCGCCAGTCAGAAGGTTGCTACCTACGATCTCATGCCGGAGATGAGCGCCGCGGGCGTAACCGACGTGCTCTGCAACGCTATCGCCGGAAAAACTCACGACTTCATGCTTTGCAACTATGCGAACGCTGATATGGTTGGACACAGCGGATCACTACCCGCCACGCTCAAAGCGGTCGAGACTGTCGACCGAAGCCTCGCACGCGTGCTGAAGGCAGCCGAGGCGGCGGGTGTGCGGTTGCTGATTACTGCCGATCATGGTAACGCCGAGATGATGATCGACCCCGGCACCGGCGGTCCGCATACAGCGCACACTACCAACCCTGTGCCATTCGTCGTTGTGAATGATGAACGTCTGTCGGCCATGCGCAGCGGTGGAGCTTTGTGTGATGTAGGGCCAACTATATTAACAATGCTTGGCATCGAGCAGCCGCCGGAAATGACCGGCATCCAACTTGGAGAGGTTCCATGAAGAAGATGTTGTTGGTGTTCCTGCTTTCGTTATCTGCTGCACCCCTCGCGGCACAGGTGGACGTCGGTTATCCACCCCCGCGCAGCCCGTTCAGAGATCTGGAATTCAAGCACGAGGCAACCGTTTTCGGCGGATATCTCGCCACCGGTGACGACCCGGCGGGCGTTGCGCCGCGTGGGGGGCCTATCGCCGGAATTCGATATGAAGTGGTGGTTGGCGGCCCGGCCCAGCTGGTGGTCCGCGTCGCGCAGGCGATGACCGACCGGACGGCGGTTGATCCAACCCTGCCACTTGCCACTCGCAATCTGGGAACACGCAGCTGGCCCATCTATCTCGCCGATGCCGGGATCTCCCTGAATGTCACGGGCCAGCGAACATTCCATGGAATAGTGCCGGTGTTGTACGGCGGTCTTGGGGTGGCGAGTGACGCTGGCAAGAAAGTGGTGGAAGATCCCTACAGGCTCGGCACCACATTTGCCATTTCCGCCGTCGGTGGATTGCGGTACGTGCCGGGCGGCCGGTTCCAGATGCGCGCCGATGTAGGAACCTATTTCTACCAGATCAAGTATCCGACCGCTTACTACGTACAATCATCGGACAACACTGCGGTCCTCGAAGATTCGCAGGCTCGGAATTTCTGGAAGAGCAACCCGGCATTGACGCTGGGTGTATCCTACCTTCTCTTCCGCTGACTCGGCGCACCGCGCCATCGACCGCCTGCGGGGGCAATTGTGGCTGACGACTTCGACAACACCGACGATCTCGAGAACATGACTGATGACGAGCTGCTGCAGCACGTCCGGGCACAGCTCGAATCCCAGAATGGCTTCGATGCTGATGACATCATCGTGGAGATAAGGAATGGTGGCGTCACCTTGTCCGGGAGAGTCGGAACTGATTCGGAGCTGAGGATCGTCGATCACGTTCTCACCGATGTGATCGGCATCGGCGATGTCGACAATCAGATTGTGGTCGATGAGTTGCGCCGTGCTGTCAGCCCCGAAGACATCGATGAGCATCTCGCCGACGAAAATGGGCACTCAGGTCTGCTGCTTGGGGATTCGTCGAGTCAGTACACGGCTGAATCCGCACACCTGGCCGACGACGAGGATGAGGAATCGACCGGGACGTACGATATCACCGAGGCGATCGAAGGCGCGGTGCCGTGGATACCGCCGGAGAGCCCTACCCCTGAGGGTATCGGCAGTCAGGACACCGGGAATTCTGGAAGAGACGGCGGGCCCTAGCCCCGAGGCATTGCCTTGACTGGAGTTCGGGTTAATGCAGATGTACACCCGGCAACGCACATTACCTCCATGCCAAATGCATATCTCACCCGCCGTGTTTCTTTTGCGGCGGCGCACCGGTATCGACGTCCCGAGTGGAGCGATGAGACGAACGAGGCCACCTTCGGGCCCTGTGCGTGGCCCAGCTTCCACGGCCACAGCTACACCTGCGATGTCACAGTGCAGGGGGCGATTGACGGAACCACCGGGTTCATTGTCGATCTCGGACTACTCGACCGCATTCTCGATAAAGAGGTTGGAAAGCGATTCGATCACCGGAATATCAATCTCGATGTGCCGGAATTTGCAGATGGTGCGCTCGTCCCGACTGGCGAAAATCTCGCAAAGTTCATATTCGAGCGGGTCGAAGCGGCGCTGCCTGGCGGAATCAGAATAACCAGCGTGACAATTGCGGAAGACGAAACGTTGAGCGCAACATGGCGCCAGGATTGATGCTGCATTGCAACGGAAGGCGGCCTTTGGGACGGGTGGCCGGCGTCGCGTTTGCTCTGCTGGCGACAGCGTGCGCTCCCCCAGCTTCAACTGCACGCGCGCCGGTGCCGGTGCCGATCGTGGTGATCAATGCGCGGGAGGGTCTTCGGCTTTCGATCGACTCGCTCCTTCGCGATCCGAATCTCAGAAACGCATTCCTCGGCGTGCTCATCGTCAATCCTCGAACGAGCGACACACTTTATTCACTGAACGCCGGCAAGCTGTTCATGCCTGCGTCGAACCAGAAGATTCTTACCGGGGCAGTAGCCCTTACCCACCTCGGCCCTGAGTACCGCTATCGAACCACGATTGCAAAACGAGGATCGCTGGTGAATGGCGTTGTCAACGGTGACCTGCTTGTGATCGGCAACGGGGATCCGACGATCAGCGACCGAGCGCGGGGCAAGGCGATGACGGCTCTGCTGGACGTTGCCGATTCGCTCGCGGCGAGAGGTATCCGCCGGGTAACGGGAAAGCTCATGAGTGGCGGCAACGTATTTACGGACGGCATTTATGGGTATGGCTGGGAAGCTGACGATTTCACCAGTTCCAGCGGCGCTCCGGTTGATGAGCTTTTCTATAATGAAGGGCTCGTTGACAGCACGATCACGATTGGCGGGCGGGACACTGTCGTCTCGGTTGTAACCCGAAATCCGTCCCGCTCGTATCTCGCTGCGTTGGACACTGCCCTCTCGCGCCGCGGCATTGTGGTTTCGGGTGGGATCTCCGACAGTGTTGCTGCCCCGGTGGCGATAGATACGGTGTATTCGTTTCAGTCATCGACACTTCGCGACATTTTACGCCACTTTGAGAAACCGTCGCAAAACCAGATTGGAGAACTGCTGCTGAAAACCATGGGGTTGCGACAGACTGGCGTTGGGGTAGCTGACAGCGGCGCAGCGGTGGTTTCGCGCCAGTTGTTGAACTGGGGCGCCGAGCCAACTGGCTTCAAGGTCTATGATGGGAGCGGCCTGTCGCGCCACAATCTCGTGTCACCTGAAACACTGGTTCGCGTACTGGTAGCCATTCGGCGCGACACTGCCTTTTCGGCGTTCTATAATTCCCTGCCAATTGCCGGTATCGATGGCACGCTGCGGTCACGCATGAAAGGCTCACCCGCGGAAAACAACATGCACGCCAAGACGGGCACGCTGGAATTTGTCCGGTCGCTGTCAGGATACATCACCTCTGCCGATGGCGAGCAACTCGTGTTCAGTTTGCTGAGCAACCACTTCACCGTACCGGTTGCCGTAGTGACACGGTTTCAGGACGCAGTCGGGGCGATGATGGCCGGCTACAGGGCTTCGCCGACAAGTTGATTTCCGTCGCTGAGGCGAGTGCGCGTATTCTCGAGCGCATTCACCGGTTGCCATCTGAAAACATCGAGCTGGCCGCAGGTGCGAGACGCGTTCTTGCGGCACCGGTCGTCGCTCCGATTACCTCCCCCCCCTGGGACAACGCATCGATGGATGGCTACGCGGTGCGTAGCGTTGACCTCTCTGCCATCGGCCCCACGGGAACCGCGGCTCCGGAAGTAACGCGCCTGCAGGTTGTCGCGACGATAGCCGCGGGTGAGTTCGCGCCACGGGCACTCCAGAACGGTGAAGCGATGCGCATCATGACGGGTGCGCCGCTTCCGCTGGAAGCAGATACGGTGATTCGGCATGAAGACACGGACAACGGCCGTCGGATAGTCGTTATCCGTGATCAGCGTGACAGAGGCCGCAACGTCCGGAAGGCTGGCGAGGATTTCCACGCCGGAGACCTGTTGTTTGACACGGGTGAAGAGCTCCGTGTCGCTCACCTGGGCGTTCTCGCGTCGGCTGGAGTAAGGAACATCGAAGTTTTCCGCCGGCCCCGCGTGGCCCTCATCAGCTCGGGCGACGAGTTGGTCGAGCTGGCGGACTTCGCTCCAGCGCTGGTGGGAGAAAAGATCGTGTCGTCCAATTCCGTTACGCTCGCCGCACTCGTGCGCGACGCCGGTGCCACGCCAGTCGACCTCGGTATTGCCAATGACTCGCCAGCGTCGCTTCGATCGAAGTTCGAACGGGCGAAAAGCAGCGATCTGATCGTGACATCGGCGGGGGTGTCAGTTGGCGATCACGATCACTTGCGACGCGCTTTCGACGAGCTCGGTGGCGAACTCCTGTTCTGGAAAGTCAGAATGCGACCCGGGGCGCCGCTCGCGTTTGGCATACTGGACGGCACTCCCTGGCTTGGGTTGTCGGGCAACCCGGTGTCTGCAATGGTTTCGTTCGAGGTCTTCGTGCGTCCGGTGCTCCGCAAGATGCTCGGGTTGACACATTTCTTCAGGCGGACCATTCCCGTGGTGGTCGCTGACCCGACTCAGCTCGCTGCACCCCTCATGCATTTCCTCCGTGTGATTGTCGAGCGGACGACGGATGGCGGCTTCATCGCGCGCTCCGCAGGCTCGCAGAGCTCCGCGGTCGTGACGGCAATGGCGCGTGCGAACGCGCTGCTCATTCTGCCGGGTGACAATCTGGACATTCAACCGGGAGAGGTGCACCGCGCGCTGCCACTCGGCGACAGTCTGGAGATGTCGTCGCAACTCAATCTCCAGTGATCTCAGCCGACGAACTTTCCACGCTCGATGGTCAGGACCTGGTCAGCGCGCTGGAGCGTCGTTTCGACACCGTCACTGGCGACATCGACGTGGGGGATCGGACATTTTCCATGTTGCGGCCGCGAAACTCCGACGATTTGATACGCGAGGAAGACTTCGTAAAGGATGAACGGCTTCCATATTGGGCCGATGTGTGGCCCTCGTCCACGATTCTGGCGCAGCATCTGCTGGGCTTCGCGAAAAAAACAGACCGCGGTGAAGCAGCCCGCCGTGGCCTGGAGCTTGGTTGCGGCGTCGGACTTGTAACGACCGCGGCAATGATTGCCGGTTACGCCATGACGGCCTCGGACTATTACACGGATGCGCTCGCTTTTACCCGGGCGAATGCTTTCCGGATCACTGGCAAATCCCCGGTCGCTCGCATGATCGACTGGAGACACTTTCCACGCGACGTCAACTCGCTCGATCTCATCCTCGCGTCTGACGTTCTGTACGAGAAAGAATATGCGCGGTTGTTACCGGGAATCTTCAAGCGTTCGCTCGCCCCGGGAGGCATGGCCATCGTTGCCGACCCCGGACGGATTGGAGTGCCTGACTTCATGGAGGAGTGCCGCGATGCGCGACTCGCAATCAGGTCAAAAGTCAGCCACGCATTCAGCGTTGGGGAGATCAATCAGACGATCGATCTCTATGAGATTGCCGACGAGGCGAGCTGACGGGAGCCGAGGCGTTTACATCAGCCGGTAACGGGGCCCGCTCTCTCCTTCGCGTGGCGTCCATCGGGGGCCGATCACATCCGTCGCTTTGCAGTCGATGCAGTTCGCGGCGCTCACCACCAGCCGTTCGCCGTCCCTTTCGTACACACCGGCGGGACACATGTGTTCATACAACTCTGCAACTGCGGCTGACACATCCTTGCCGACGATGAGGTGCGATGGAATGTCGTCGCGCGTCGCATTGCCGGACTTGAAATTTGCATCGAGCTTGCTGAAAGTCAGCTTGCCATCGGGCGTGAACGTTTCGGAGGCGACGACTTCGCGTTCCACCTCAGCGTCCGTTTCGGAGTCTATTTTGCCGCCGGGAAACGCGCCCTTTGTGAGGGTCATCAGCGCTGCCTTGAAGCCGCCAACGTAAAAGCCTGACCCCTGGAACGCGAGCCGCATGTTCCGGCGGGCACGCAAGTCGGAAACGATGTAGCTCGTATCCACCAGTGCATCGTACCTGGCCATCGTGTTTGACGACGTATCGTCCTTCTTCAACGCATCGAAGATTGCCCGGGCCGCGTACATCCCCGACTGCATCGCGTAATGGATTCCCTTGAGCGACGCCACTTCGACGTAACCGGCCGAGTCTCCAATGATCATTACTCCGTCCCCGTAGCGGCGTTTGGGGATCGCGTGATAGCCGCCCTCGGGAATGGTCTTCGCACCCCACTCCAACATCTCCCCGCCGTCCAGATACTCCCGGATGACAGGGTTGGTCTTGAGCTTCTGGAGCAGCACGTGGACGTCGAGTGTTGTCTGCCGGTAATCCATCCCGACGACGATTCCCAGTGCAACCAGATTCGGCGCCAGCGGATACATGAAGCTTCCGCCAAAGGCATCGGTGGGCAGCGGCCAGCCAAGTGTGTGAACGACTGCGTCGAGAGGTTTTTTTGTCTCCCATACCTCTTTCACGCCGAGCGCAAAAATCTGCGGGTTATCTGAGGTTATTCCGGACTCCTGGAAGAACGCCTGAGCCAGCGAACCGCGCGTTCCTTCGGAAAGAACTGTGACGCGCGCCGAGATGTCGGTGGGCGGGGCGAAGCCGCTGCCGGGCGTTCCGTCGCGCGACAGGCCAGTGGGTGTGGTGCGCACTCCGACAACCTTGTCTCCATCCATCATCAGCGACGCGGCCGGAAAACCGGTAAATATATTGACTCCCATACTTTCCGCACGCTCGCCAAGCCATCGCACGATTTCGGAAATCGAGCCGATAAAATTGCCCTGGTTGTGCATGGTGGGCGGCGTTGGAATCCGTAACCCCCGCCCCTCAGTCAACAGGTACACCCGCTCTTTCGTAACCGGCAGTCGAAACGGGAAATCACCGTCCTTGATATCCGGAAACAGCTCGCGGAAGGGGGCCGGATTAACGACCGCACCCGACAGACAATGCTCGCCGAGCGCAGCCGACTTCTCGAGCACGGCAATCTGAACTTCGCCAAGCGAGCCGCCCGCCTCTGTATCCTGTTTCACCAGCTTTGCCAGCTCGATCGCTCCGGCGAGGCCGGCAGGGCCGCCACCGACAAAGACGACATCCATCGGCACCGCTTCTGAGTCGAGCGGTTCGCGAAGAATGAGAGAGTTAACCGGCAGCGGCGGCTGGTGATCGCTCGGCAAAACGCGCAACGCAGTCGCCACCCTAGTGCCCCTTGCGAGCTTCGCGCACGGCTGCGGTCAGTGCCGGCACGATCTCGAGTACGTCGCCCACAATTCCATAGTCGGCGACCTTGAAGATCGGCGCATCCTTGTCCTTGTTGATGGCGACGATTGTTTTGGACGTGCGCATGCCCGCCAGGTGTTGCACTGCACCTGAAATTCCAACGGCGATGTAAAGATCGGGACTCACGAGCCGGCCAGTCTGTCCGATCTGGTCACTGTGCGGTCTCCATCCGTCATCGGTCACAGCGCGGGTCGCTCCTACAGCAGCGTTGCCGAACGCAGCAGCAAGATCTTCGACAATACTGAAGTTCTCCGCGGACTTGAGCCCACGACCGCCAGCGATAATGACGGGTGCCTCTGCCAGATCGAGCTTGCCCTTGCCGCCTTCAATCATCTCCGTTACCACAACGCGAGAGGCCGAGGGATCTGCCACTGGCGACACGTTCTCGACGCGACCCGCTTTCGGATTGGCCACGGGTGAGTAGGTATTGGGCCGAATCGAAACCAGCGCCGGAGTGCTCGCGATCGCCACAGTTGCGATGACCTTGCCAATGTTCATCGGGTGCCTGGCAAGTAGCACATCGTTGTTCATCTCCACCGAAATCGAATCGGTCACCAGACCAACCTGAAGCTTGGCTGCGATTCGTGGGGCGAGATCCCGCCCTTGCGCGGAGGTTGAGAAAACCGCTGCTTTGAATCCACCCTTCCCGATCTGTTCCGCGGCCAGTGCGGCCGCCGCTTCGGGGTTGTAATGTGTAAAGCCTTCATGCTCGCAGACCATCACCACATCGGCGCCGTGCTCCGCGAGCAGCGTCGCCTTGGCGGTGATCCCTGCTGCACCTACCAGGAGAGCATGTACTTCGCCGCCCGTTGCGTCCGCAAGTTTGCGGGCCGCGGTTACTGTTTCGAGCGCGACTTTACGCAGCTCACCGCCGCGTGCTTCAGCGTAGGCAAAAATGTTCGCCATCAGAGTACCTTGGCCTCAGTCTGGAGAAGCCGGATGAGCTCCGGCACTGCTGCGGCACCCTCACCGACGATGCGTCCGCCGGCCCGGTCCGGCGGCAGCTCGAGTTTTTCGATTTTGACTTTCGGATCTCCAAGCGACGCCGGTTTCGATTCGAGCGGTTTTTTCTTGGCGGCCATGATGCCCTTGAGCGATGGATAACGCGCCTTGTTGAGACCTTCATCAATGGTAAGGACCGCTGGAAGCGGAAACTCCATCATCTCCTGAGCACCCTCGAGTTCGCGCTTGGCTGTGCCGCGGCCATTAGAAACTTCCAGCCCGGAAACGGCGGTGACACAGGGGAGATCGAGTAGTTCCGCCACCATCGGGCCGGTGATTCCGTTGGAGGAATCGGGCGAAAGTTTTCCGAAGAGGATGAGATCGTAGCCGCCGTCCCTCAGCTCCGCGGCGAGCGCAGTAGCGATCGCGAAACCATCGAAAGGAATTCTGTCCGTCTGGAGATGTATTCCGCGGTCGGCGCCCATGCTAAGGGTCTTGCGGATCGTCTCCTGGGCCTGGGTTGGCCCGAGGGAAATGACGACGACTTCCCCATCCCCCGCTTTCTCCTTCAGTTGCAGCGCGGCCTCGACGGCCCACGCATCGAAATCATTGAGATCGAACTTGATGCCGGTTTCGTCGAGCGACGCCCCGTCTCCGGCAATTCTGAAACGCACGTCCATGTCTGGAACGCGCTTCACGCACACGGCGATTTTCAAGCCGCTTCTCCCCATGTGAAAGATTTCACACAAAGATACCAGAAGCGGGCCACAGGGTGCAGAGTACTCAGCCAGATCATCAGTCGCTGTTCAGCGCGCTGTGCCCACCCCCGGAGAATACAGCGAGAGGATTCGCTGCGCACGAAAGACATAACCGGCATTGCCGTCGATTCGCCAGGTGACGCGGCCCGTCTCGTCGTACTCCTCCACCCGGCCAGCCGTGCCGAACGATACCAGGGTGCGCCCGCCTGGCAGGGTCTGCACGCTGCCCCCGATTTGCGTTACCACACCGGGGGCCGAGCCATACGAATGATCGAGGCGAACCGTCCGAGCGACCTCGTCAAGCGCGTAACGCTCGGCTCGGGATTCAGCCGGGTTGCCCACGTTATCCAGGAGAAGGAGCCTGCCGGGTGACGATATTCGTGCACTGTGCTGATGGGTGAACGCCGGTAACGGTGTGCCCGCAAACGTGAACTGATTCCGGCGTCCGCCCATGCGCCACATCACAGCGCCAGTACCTGCATGGATCTTGGTGATCTCATCGAGATTACGGAACGACACGATGAGATTCCCGTCAGTGTCGAATTCGAGCGCATTCCCGTGAGTCCAGTTTACGTTCGGCCCTGTGCGTTCGGCTGGCGCAACGTCAGTGATCGCGAAATGGTCGAACGGACTCCATCGAAACAGGAGCGCCCCGTCTGCACTCACGTGCTGCACGCTCGTGCCGGTGACCCTTGCGGCCGCGACGCCGCCGTCCGCTCTGAGGTCCATCGTGCGGGATTCGTCGCACATGAGCCAGTAGCTGCCATCGGTTTCGGCGATCAGATCGTGGGGGCGCGGCTGAAGACCGAGCGCACAGCCCAGCGTTCGGGCACTGTTGCCGAGCGGGTCGATCTCAACCCATGAATCGATATCCGTAGGATCCGGAGTCATGGGCCGCGCGACGTACCGGCCGTTGGGCTCCGCCATGAAGCTGAGCCCCGGACCGTTGCCGGCGAAGCGTCGGTACCAGACGACGCGTCCCGTGTTGTCGATTACCACGCCATACATTCCGGCCGCGAACACAGCGTAGCCACGGGAAGGATCGACCCCGCTTGCGGCATACCGGGGAAGATCGGCAGGCAATGCGCCAGTGGTAAATTCGATCGGGTTGCCGCTTACGGTGCCCCCTGGCCCGAATGCGACCGCACGCAGGACATAGCGGCGTTCAGGCAGCAAACCAAGCACGGGAATGACCGCCGAATCCGCGATTGTCATGACAGCAGGTGTGACGCTGTCACCGGGTGCGGCTTCAGCGAGATTGAACTGTACCCGAACGCTGTCGGCCTGCGATACACGGACGGACATGACAGCGCTCAACACGTTCCACGGATTCTCTGCTACAAGCGAGACGACAATTATTGGAGCGTCGGGCCGCCGAGGAGCTGAGGGCTCGCCCACGCAGGCTGCAGTGAGGAGTGCCGCGAGGGGAATTCGTCTCGCCCACACGGCGATCTTCACGGTTGCCACACCGGATTGGACACTGGCTGCAGGGATGTCACCCGGCTGAACGGTGTACCCTGAAGATTGATGACGTCGAGCTCGCGCCCGTAATAGAATGAATTTGTCGAGATTGCTATCTTCCGGCCGTTCGGGGCCCAGGAGGGATCTTCTTCTTCTTCGGCAAGCGACCGAGGCGATATCAGGCCTGAACCATCGGCGTTCATGATGACGATGCCACCACCGCGTGAGAATGCGATCCTGGTTCCATCGGGGGACCACGCCGGCTGACGGTCGTCCACGCTAATAGGCGACGTGATGCGCATAGGGCGGGAGCCGTCCTCATCCATGAGCCAGATCGCCCTTATCCCCTCGCGTTGGCTGCGGAACGCTATTCTGCGGCCGTCGGGCGACCACGTGGGGTCGCCGTCGAATGCATCGTTGCTGGTAAGCCGCACCGGGTTCGTGCCGTCGGCGTTCATCACATAGATCTCGGAGTTTCCGTCGCGCATGGTCGCGAACGTGACCCTGGTGCCATCGGGCGACCAGGACGGGCGGGAGTCGGAGGCCGGTACGTTGGTGAGGCGCGCCGGGCTCGTGCCGTCCGCATTCATTATGTAGATCTCGTGGTTGCCGTCGCGCGCGCTGGTAAAGGCAATGCGGCGGCCATCGGGCGACCAGGCGGGATCCAGGTCCTCAACCCCGTTGACGGTGAGCTGCCTGCCACCTATTCCGTTGGAATTTACTACATGGATTTCTGCATTGAGACCTTCGCCATGCACGAACGCCAGCAGCCTGGGTGCCTCACACACGATGTCGACGGCGACCGCAAGAGGATCAGCTTCGCTTATCGTAAACGTACGCGGGTTCGGCATGACGACGTCACAATTTGCCGCGACGTCATAAAATATCAGTTCCCAGCTTCCAAGAGCTAACGCGGAAAATGTGACCGGACCTTTCGTCCGGTGACTGCTTAAGACCTTGCCAGTCCGGCGCAGAAACACGTGATAGCCGTTCGGATCGAGATCGACGCCAGTCGTCGTAATCGTGATCCGCATACTCCCTGACCTCGGAATGCACGTTACAGAGAACGACACGGATACGGTCGAGCGCCCTTCCCGGCCGGCGATGACATCCACGGAACGCGGGTTGCTGCCCTGGATCGAGCAGTTTGGTGCGAGGCCATCGAGCCTTACGAGATGATTGCCCGGTGGCAAGTCAGCCAGCGTTACCGCACTGTTGACCGCAACGGCCTGACCTGTCCCGCCGTCGATGCTCAGCGAGTAGCCATCAGGATCCAGGTCGACGGCCGCACCCGTAGTTGATACAGAAACTGCAACGGCTCCAGTAGCCGGGCCCGTTGAGTCACCGCAGCCGAGGCTCAGAACCGCGGCGGACAGCAGCAGGGCAGCAAATTTGTAATCGATACCGCGAGTGATGGCTCTCGTCAGCGAATTCGGGCGGGACGGGTCACATGCCGGGCCGAGGAAGGCGTGGGCGAGCGAATTGCGGGTCTTTGCGTACATGATACCCTTCCTCGGTCACGGTGATTGAGCAGGAGAGGATTCTCCTGCCCTGCTGCTAGAACGGGCAGTTTCCGGGTTTGGGAGCGTCGATACGGAGCGCCGCGCCAACCGGAGTGAAGTAAGTCACGATGTTCCGTGCCGGGTGCAGGGTCTCGTTCCGCGCGAGATGGGCGTGGTCCCCGACGTCCAGATAACCCTCTCCTGCTCTCTTTATTATCGGAGTGCAAGTCGGATCGTCAGATTCGTAGAACGCAATCTCCCCCTCAACGACCATGATGAAAACCGGGCCGGGGTGCGTGTGCCACCCGCTCTGTGAGCCGGCATTGAAAACGATGGTCTGAACAGCTACATCCAACGGATCCGAATCGATTTTCATTTTCCAGTCGCCGGTTTCCCGTTCAATGCTGAACGGGCCGTCGAAGGTCGCACGGGCACGCAGCATCGACGCCGTTCCCGAACTCGGGGTGAAGCGGGGAGTGAGTGACTCCGTGGCCGACGAAGGTGCGACTGGCTGCTCACGCTCGCTGCAACCCGCTATTGGAAGCGCGAGGGCGAGGGCGACCGACAGCTTGGCCACGGCGGGGCGAACGGGCGAACACAGGCTGGTTCTGCCGACCGAAGTGAATCTGGTGCGGATCATTGGTCCTTGTCCTTTAATAAGGGGTTTGAGGGCAACCGTCATACTCTTGCCCTGGAGTAACACGCGTATACTCGGCGTCGCCCCTCATTTCCAACTCATTCCAGCATCATCCCTGGCTCAGCTTTGGCTCAGACTTCGGTTGCACCACACGCGAAATGCCGTTGACTCATCCCGGCATTGCTCCTACCATAGAACCCAATCCACAGCCCGATCTCCCTTTCCAGTGAGAGCCCCCGATGAACAATCGTCTGTTCCTCATTTGCGCTGCAGTGCTGATAGCGGCACTCGTAACTCCCTTCTCGGCAGCCTTCTCGCAAACTACAATTCAACTGGAAGGCACGCTGAAGGCGTCAAATGGTGAGGTCATTCCCAACGCTCAGGTGTCTGTAACGGAGCCTTCCACAAACACACTCCGAAATACACGCTCGAATGCACTCGGCGGATTCCGCGTTCTCGGCCTGTCCCCCGGACGATATACAGTCACCATTCGTGCGCTCGGCTTCGCGCCGGAAAGTCAGAATGTCGAGTTGCTGATCGGGCAACGCGCGAATCTGGTTTTTTCTCTTGATCGGGCTGCGACGGAGCTCGGCTCAGTGATGGTCAAGAGCGAGCACATGACCAACGTTGAAGTGCAAAAAACGTCCGTGTCCGCTCCAGTGGTGCGCGAGCAGATTCAGAATCTGCCGACAATCGACCGCAATATCATGACCCTCGCGGCCATCACACCGGGGATCAAGGCGTTCGCGCCGCAGGCGGGCCGCGCACTTCCGTCAGCAGGGGCGGTGCCCGATCTGCGGTTCATCAACTTCTACATGGACGGGATCGAGCTGAAGTCGCTGTTCAATGGAAACCTGGTTGGCATTCCGCAGACGGGCGCGCCGCTGCCGCAGGAATCGGTTCAGGAGTTTCGCGTATTCCTAAACCCGTACGACACCGAGTACTCACACGCCGGTGCCTACGTGATAAGCGCGGTGTCGAATCGCGGTACCAACGACACCAAGGGTTCCGTATTCGGCTACATGCAGAACAAGGACATGATTGCACGAACAATATTTCAGAAGGCAACGCCGAACTTCAGCAGGCAGCAGTTCGGAGCAAACGTTTCAGGAGCACTGAGGCCGGATCGCCTTTTCTACGCGTTGAACTACGAAGTCACCAACACCAACAACTTCATCGACGTTGTTCCCGGCAGACCAGCGTTCAACCCGGCGATCTGGGATTCGTACCGGGGTGCGAAGAAAGCTCCGAACCTGAATCACACCGGATTCGGGCGACTCA
This sequence comes from Gemmatimonadaceae bacterium, assembly GCA_037721215.1. Lineage (NCBI taxonomy): Bacteria > Pseudomonadati > Gemmatimonadota > Gemmatimonadia > Gemmatimonadales > Gemmatimonadaceae > Gemmatimonadaceae bacterium. The sequence goes on along the minus strand of JBBJNV010000021.1, from coordinate 19,053 downwards.
CCTACGAACAGAGTCCCAAAAGCACGTTCGATGCGGAGTGGGCAATTCGCAAGATGGCTGGTGAGTCGAACTTCGGGGGTACAACGTCGCAGGAGGCAGGAATCGATCAGGCGTATCTCGTCAACGTGGCGCAGATCAGACACCGATACCTTCCGACTTCGAACTCCCTGAACGAGTTGAGCCTGCAGCTCGTAAACTGGAACCACACCGAAGGGCAGCTCGTTCCGGGACCGCAGCTCAACTACCCGAGCCTGGTCATCGGTACCGCCACGTTTCCACTCAAGCTGAATGAGCGGCACCTGCGCTTCATCGACCGCGCAAGCTTCACGCGTGACAACTGGCGTGGGAGCCATCTCTTCAAGGCCGGGGTGGAGCTGAGCCACATCGCAGCCGATCAGTTTTCGCCGAATTTCAAGGACGGCTCATTCAGATTTGGAGTGGATTCGAGCACTGTTCCAAACCAGGCGACGGTCGGTGTCGGCTTTCCAACCACTGAAGGCACGGCCGACGCGCTGGCCGAGGCGTCGGGGTGGGTGACGGGAGTGTACCTCAACGATGAGTGGCGCCTCAAGCCGACGTTTACACTCAACCTCGGCGTGCGTTACGACGCAGAGCTCAACACACTCAACAACGATTTCACAGTGCCGTGGGCGAGTGATACCGCTATTACCAACAGGACAGTACTAGCGAATTACATCAACCGCGGCGACCGCAAGAACGATCTCAACAATTTCTCGCCCCGCGTTTCGTTCTCGTGGGATCCGACAGGTATGAACCGCACGTTCATCCGCGGCGGAGCGGGGATTATCTACGATCGTGTTCCCAGCTTCATCGGCTTCCAGGAGAAGCTCGCTTCATCGTGGCGAACCTACACAATCAGCAACCCGGGCACACGCGACGTTGCCGCACTTCGCGCCCGAGTGGTCTCGGGCCAGATCGCTACGACTCCGAATATCGTATTGGTCAAGAACAAGATGCAGGCTCCCGAGAACCGTCAGCTTTCGCTCGGAATCGGTCATCAGATGTCCCCTGATCTCGCGCTCAACGCTGACTACATACATCAGGATGTGCGGCACCTTTACACGCGGCTCAACCCGAACTATCGCGATGTTACCCGCAACGCCCGCAATCTCACGCCAAAGTACGGTGACATCATTCTCTGGGATGACTTCGGACGCGCAAAGTTTGACGCACTGGTGATGTCACTCGGGTATCGCCGCGCAGCGGTGCTCACCAATCTCTCCTATACGCTCGGTTTCTATAACGCAGAGTACGATGCTGTGACTGCGCCGGCATATCCGTTCCGCGAAACGTACAACATGCAGCGCACGGCGGGTGATGAGCGACACCGCTTCGTGTTGTCCGAAGTCGCGACACTGAAGTGGGGTTTCGAGCTAGCAAGTATCATCACGCTCGCCAGTCCGCGTCCGTACGCGGTAACGCTTGGAGTAGATGTAAACAAGGATGATAATTTCGCCGACGACTTTCTGCCGGACGGGAGCGTTACGGGCGAGCGCACTGCACGCCCGGATGGCTCGTGGGAGAACTGGTATCGCAACCTGGATATACGCGTCGGGAAGAAATTCTTCGACGGACGCGGAATGACGATCAGGTTGACCGGCGAAGTGTTCAACGTCTTCAATACCAACAACGTCGCCGGATTCTTTGGACGGCAGAAAGACGCGGCGGGCAATGCGCTTTCAACCTTCGGTGTTGCAAATGCAGCGTTTGGCGCGCGCCGCGCTCAGGTCGGAACGAAAGTGGAGTTCTAGGACGAGGGTGTTCTACTTGTAGATAAGGAACGGCCGCGCTTCGACCTCGAAGGCGGCCGATTCTTTTTTCCACTGTGCGAGCAGCCGTTCTACTCCTCCCTCTTTTTCGACTGCCTTCCGCAACTGGTCGGTTCCGGCCAGCCGGTCGATCTTCGGCACGAGCCAGTTGAATTCACGAGGGTGTCGCTTGTAGATCGCCCGCAGCATGTGAACGCCCACTTCGATACCGTCCACCTTGTCACGATCTGTTACAACAACCTCAATCATCGGGATCGTTTCGCCGGCGAACTTCCGCGCAGTCGGGGTCAGTTTCCGGGTTGTAGCGGTGAACCTGACACCGGCAAGGCGTTTTGCGTTCAACTCGCTGGCAATAGCGGCTGCGTCCATCATCCAGCTTGCTCCGACAAACCGGAATGGATCCTCGGTTCCGCGCCCTTCGGCAACGTTCGTGCCTTCGAACATGACTGTTCCAGGGTACAAAATCGTTGCGTCCATCGTCCGCAGATTGGGTGAGGGGTTGATCCATGGAATGCCTGTGGCTTCCCACCACATCGAGCGCCGGTACCCAGCCATCGGCACCACCGTAATATCGGCGTTAACCAGTTTTTTTCCCACGAGGTAGCGAAGCAGCTCACCCTGAGTGAAACCATACCGCAACGGCACAGGTTGGTAACCGACAAACGACGCGAACTTCGGGTCGAGCACATTGCCCTGAAACTTGTCGGCGCGAATCGGATTGGGTCTGTCGAGAACGATGAAACGCTTGCCAGCTTTCTTTGCCGCAGCAGCAGCTATTACCATTGTCCACTGATAAGTGTACACTCTCGCGCCAACATCCTGGATATCGTACACGAGGACATCCAACGGCTCCAGCATTGCTGCAGACGGCGTGTATGTCGAACCATAGAGCGAGTGTATTGTAACGCCAGTCACCGAATCGACTGCACTTGCTATCGGGACCCCAGCTTCGGCTGCACTGCGGAGGCCATGCTCCGGGCCGAACAGTGCAACGAGTTTCACTCCGGGCGCACGGTGAAGGAGGTCGACGGTGCTCGTGCCTTTACGATCGCGTCCGGAGGCATTGGTGATCAGCCCGACCCGCTTGCCTCTAAGCAAGTGAAGCGAATCGCGGAGCAGTACCTCGACCCCCGGCATAACTCTGCCTGGTTGCTGTTGCAATGCCGCCGCTGGAACAGCCAGCGTGCCCAGCATCAGGACAACGAGAGAAATTAGAAGCGGCATCGGTACCTCGTGGTTGAGTCGACGGACGAAATCAAGCTTGAGACTGCGCGGTCGAAGAATGACCAGACATCAATATGAAGACAATTGGTGCAACCGCTATGGCGGATGCGCCCAGCGAGAGCGCGGCCACGCCGTAGTCATCCAGAACGAAGCCGCCGAGCAGTACGAGTACAGATGCGCTGAGCCCGGCAAGCAGGTCATTGAAGCCGAGGAGCTTGCCACGCTCCGTCGCCGAGGCGAGATCGGCGAGCTGGCTGGTTGCAGCCACAAATGACAAATTCCATCCCAGTCCGAGACCGAAGAGAAGTATTGCTACTGGAACGACAGACTCGGACCACGTGAGCCCGGCAGTGGACACGGCGAGTATCGCGAGGCCCGCTGCAAGGGTGCGTGTGCGCCCCGCACGGTCAACGACCCATCCGACTGCCGGCATGAATAGATACATGCCGAGGACGTGCGCGCCAATAATTGGAAACACCATATGCTGCGGATGATGCAGATGCTGCACGACGACGTATCCGGTGAGATTCATGACAGCGCCCATGATCGCGAAGCTCACCACTCCCGCTATGAGGGCGACTGCAACGCCCGGGCGCCGGAGAATTGCTGCAAGTGGCGACGCGGCCAACGCAGGGGATGGTGGTATTGAATCGCCTTTCTCGATCGATTCTGCGATACGCTTTGGATCGGGCCGGATATTTATCACGATCAGGAAAGCGATCAGCATCATCGCGCTTGCCGCGAGCCATGGAAGCACGAGTGTCTGTGCGGATAACTCACGGCCCCTGAAGATCGGTGCAAATACCAGCGGGCCCAGTATCGCCCCGAACACCGATCCGAACAGCACGTAGGCGATTCCGCGGGCGCGGCGTGACGCGGGGTACATGTCACCTGCCGCGGCACGGGCTAGCTGCCCGGTTGCTCCAGCAGCGCCGAGCAGAATGAAGCCGGGAATGGCGGCGAGGGCAGAGTGGGTGTGCGCACCGAGGCTCAGGAGCGCAGTGCCTGACGCTCCGGCGAGAAATCCGCCCGCGAGCACCGGTATGCGACCGACGCGGTCCATGAGACGGCCAGCGGGCAGGGCGGTGAGAGCGGCGGCGACCATTGTCAGAGCTGGCCCGAGACCGAGCAGACTGGTGGTTCCGGTGACCAGGACGAACGTGATCGACGACATGGCCGCGCTGAGTTGGAACGTTGCAGACTGCATGGCCATCGCGGCCGCGAGAAGTGCTGTATTCCGCCTGACGGGGAAGTCATTCATCGCGGTGCAATGTATGTTAGCTGGACATGCGAAGTAGTCTGCTGAAGATTCTCTAAATGCCAATCCCCGATTTTCAAACCGTCATGCTCCCCCTGCTACGTCATCTTGAACGGGGAGAACAGAACGGTCCTGCGTCTGTCGAGGCGCTAGCGGCTCATGTCGGCCTCACCTCTGAGGAGGTTGCGATGAGGATTCCTAGCGGCTTGGCGCCTAAGTTCGCGAACCGAATCGGGTGGGCCAAATCACATCTTAAGATGGCCGGTCTGATCGAGTCTCCTCGACGCGGCGTCTATCGTCTTACAACTCGCGGACGGCAGATGCTCGATTCTAGTCCATCGGCCGTCACACTTTCTGTTTTGAATCAGTTTCCCGAATACGTTGCGTTCCGAAGCGGGAAACGAGATTCGGAAACAGCCGCGGTTCCAGGTAACGGAACTGTTGAGGGTGAACCAGCGACTCGAGACACCAGAACCCCAGATGACCTGATCGGCGAGGGCTACGATCAACTGCGAAAGGCTCTCGCTGCGGACTTACGGGAACGCATCGCCGCTATGTTGCCCGCGAGTTTTGAGAAGTTAGTAGTCGACCTCCTCAAGGCAATGGGATATGGTGGGCCCCAGGACGACGCCGGTATCGTTGTCGGTCGCGGAGGCGATGAGGGTATTGACGGAGTGATCAAGGAAGACCGCCTCGGTCTTGAGACGATCTACATCCAGGCAAAGCGTTGGCAGAACACAGTCGGCCGCCCCGACATTCAGCGTTTTGCTGGAGCTCTTCAGGGACAACGTGCAAGAAAAGGAGTCTTCATCACGTCATCGACCTTCAGCTCGGAGGCCCGCGCATATTCCGCATCGATTCCGACGACGATAGTTCTGATCGACGGGGCTCAGCTGGCGGAGTTGATGATTGATCACGATATCGGAGTGACCACAGCAAAGCGTCTGGACATCAAGCGGGTCGATTCAGATTACTTCGAAATCGAGTGAGGTTTTTGGGCCAGCGGACACTCCATGATCTTCGACAGGCGAGTTAAGGTTGCTTGCTCCGCTCGCGATTGTATGATTTGCTTGCGACATAGCTGAAGGCGTTGAGCAACATGTACAAGCTGATGTTGCTGGCAGTAGTCGTTCTGTGCGAACCGGCGGTTGCGAGAGCACAGGCGTGGGATACGGCTACCCTCGAGCTGGTTGGACCCGGGGTGGTTCACCGCAGACTCGTAGTGAACAGCGGTCCATGGCGCATGCCCGTTCTCGAGGTCGATCTGCGCACGCCCGGGATTTCCCTGAGAGGGGTGCGCTCGAATAACAAGTTCCGCGGGCGCGAGAAAGTCACATCAATGGTGACGCGCTACACTGGCCCCGGAGCTGCCGTCGCGGGGGTCAACGGCGACTTCTTCAACGTGAAGATTGGAACCGGAGAAAGCGAGAACAACGTAATGGTGGAAGGAGTGCTGTGGAAGGGTGTGCGCACGACCGATTCACCGTATGACACTTACGACAACCTGCACTCGCAGTTCGGCATGGACTGGAAGAACAGGCCGTTCATCGACCGCATCGGTCTCGACGCGAAGATTTTGGAGCGTGGCCGGCGCGCAGCACGGCTGGACGGCATCAACTTCAGGCAGGACACAAACGCCGTTGTGCTCTACACTCCCTCGATCGGCGATTCAATCCCAGTCGACTCTGCAACGACCAGCATGTTGTCAGTCGCCCTGAAGTTGACGGCAATGCGTGGGGACACCATGGTTCTTAGCGTTGCAGGACGACCCCTCGAGGGGCGGTCGGCGCGCCTCTACGGCGAATATGCAATTGCTGCCGGAGGGCAAGGCCGCGCATTCGTGACTGCATTGGCGAGGCGGAGCGGAACCGTGAGAATCGTCGCCCGGCTGACGCCGGACCGGGGAAGTCTGAGAACAGTTGTAGGCGGCTGGCCGCGTCTGATACGGCACGGGAACAGTGTCGCCGAATACGCCGATATCGCGGAAGGCACGTTTCCGCGATTCTCCGCAGGCCGACATCCGCGAACTGCAATCGGGTTCTCCCGAGACAGCACAAAACTTTTTCTTTTCACGGTTGATGGTCGCCGAAGGTCCGACGCCGGCATGTCGCTCACAGAGGTGGCGAGCATGATGCTCAAGCTTGGAGCGTACGAAGCAATGGCATTCGATGGGGGCGGATCGACGACAATGGTGATCCATGGCAAGGTAGTCAATCGGCCTTCTGATGAAGCCGGAGAGCGGGGCGTTGGGAGCGGTCTGCTCGTGGTGCTCAAAAGCCGATAATTTACGCGCTAGTTCCGCCGCTCCGCGGTGCAAAGCGGGGCCTGGCAGATTCCTGCCCAGGCCCCGTCCTGTCTTCGCTCCGCTCGGAAGGTGCTGCCTCCGTCATTTGGCGAAAGCTAAGAACCATGCGTCAGCAGAGCGTCAGCACCGAGGGAAAGCCATTCCGGCCAGCGCCTCCCGACTCGTATGCGTCGAGCACCACCAGCTACTCAAACGCGGCCAGTCCCGTCACCGCCTGGCCGACGATCAGCGTATGAATGTCATGGGTCCCCTCATACGTATATACGCTCTCGAGGTTTGCCATATGCCGCATCGCGCCGTACTCGGCGAGGATTCCATTCGCGCCAAGCAGGCGCCGTGCCTCGCGCGCGATGTCCGTTGCGATGTTGACGTTGTTGCGCTTGGCCAGCGATACCTGTTGGGGCGTGAAGGTCCCTGCATCCTTCAGCCGACCAAGGTGAAGCGCGAGCAGCTGCCCCTTCACAATCTCGGTGATCATGTTGGCGAGACGTTCCTGCTGAAGCTGGAAACCCCCAATCGGACGGCCGAACATTATCCGGTTACCGGCGTACGCCAGCGCTTCTTCATAGCAGGCGATCGCCGCGCCGATCGCACCCCATGAAATTCCGTATCGCGCCTGCGTGAGGCACATCAGCGGGCTCTTGAGTCCGCCGGACTTCGGAAGAATGGCGTCGGCTGGCAGGCGAACATCCTGAAATACCAGCTCGCTGGTGTCGGACGCGCGGAGCGAGAGCTTGCCCTTCTGATCCTTCGATGAAAAGCCCGGCGTATCGGTGGGCACGATGAATCCGCGAATGGCCGAGTCGTCCTTCGATTCGCCGACTTTCGCCCAGACGATCGCGACCTGCGACGACGAGCCGTTCGTGATCCACATCTTTGCGCCATTTAACACCCAGCTTCCGTCGGCCTGCTCGCGGGCACGCGTGATCATCCCGGACGGATTCGATCCAAAGTCCGGCTCGGTAAGGCCGAAGCATCCGATGATGTCGCCGCTTGCCATCTTCGGCAGGTAGTGCTTCTTCTGCTCCTCGCTTCCGAACGCATAAATGGGATACATCACCAGTGCGCCCTGCACCGACGCGAAAGATCTTACCCCCGAGTCCCCGCGCTCGAGCTCCTGCATGATGAGGCCATACGCGACATTGTTGAGCCCCGCACAACCGTACTCCTCCGGCAAATTCGCGCCGAACATACCGAGCTCCGCCATCTGCGGGATGATTTCCTTCGGGAATCGCCCTTCCACATAGCACTTGCCGATGACCGGGAGAACCTGATCGTCAACGAACTGGCGGACGCTGTCACGAACCGCGCGCTCCTCCTCGGAAAGAGCGGAGTCGATATTGAAAATGTCGGATGTTGGCATGATCGAAAGATAGCGGAGGCGAGCCCGCCCCCACGTCCCGCTCCTCCCTTTATGCGACCTCCCGACAAGCCTTCGGAGCAATGCCGACAGCCCTTGCCTTTGCGCGAAATCCCCGTCCGTGATCGACGCGCTGCCCCTGCTCATCCTGCCACTGGTGAACCATCTCATGCAGCAGGGTATGCAGCACTTCCTCCCGCCGATGAAGTCCGATGTGTCTGCGACTGATGACGATTTCGGCTCCCCGCCCCCTTGGCCCGCTCCATGTATAATGCCCGAGCCGGCTCTTCATCCTCCGCGAGATCCTGATCGGGATTGACCTGAGCTCGCCGCTGAACTTCGCGTCGTTGAAAGCAGCGTGATGGTGAGCCATGTCGATTGACCACCGTTCATCGTCCCGATGCGTTCGTTCGCGGGCGCGCCGTTTCCGGGGATTGAGATGGTGCTCGTGCGACAGCTCATGCGAAAGCAGAACGCGACGCGCAGCCGCCCGATCGGCCTTCGTGCGGCCCTGTACGAACACAACGATCGCCCGAAGAATGTTGTCAGGCGCATTCAGATATCCGCTGTGAACGCGAAGCACGCGGTTGCGGAAGCTGACGACCACTGTCCTGTTGTTCGTCAACTGACACTGATATCCGTCGTTCAGCCCCAGCGCCATCAGACGCAACTGAAGTTCTCTTCCGTTACGCGGCGGCGCTTCCAGCTCGAGCGAGAGCTGTTCCTGGACTCTCCGAAATCCTAGGAAACGGCCTAACGCTCGAAGCAGCGGTGGGGCCCCGCGACGAAGGTCATGCTTTCGCTCGACCAGATTCGTGTCGTGACATCGATGGTATCAGCTCCGATATCGATCACATTCACTGACGAAGGCCGGCCCCCGCGTGATCTGCTGGACACTGTTCCGGCCGTTGAAATCACAGTGCCTTTTTTTGTGTGCTCGACGTAGTGCACCGACTCCTGGTGGTCATGACCGCACAGTATGAGGTCCACCCCCATCGCGGCGAACGCGCCCAGAATTTTTCTTGTGTTCTTGAGCCCGTGGCGCTTCGATAGCTCACCTTTCACGGGGTTGTGATGCATTACGATTACCCGCGCATTACCCGGCTCTCCCGTCGCGAAGGCAGCCTCTGCGATATCAAACTGCTCGCGCCGGATATCGCCGATGATCGAGATGTCCCGCATGTTCCAAGTCAGCGTCCGTGAAGTAACCCCATGCGATGTATTTATCCCCACCAGGGTCACGTCCGGGACCCGAAGCACCGGCTCCAGGTCGGCCGAGATGAATCGAACGTAGTTGTCGTACATCTTCCGAACGCCGCCAACCCCCATCGGGGCTCGCCACCATTTCACGTCGTGATTCCCGGGCACGGTGATCGTGCGACTCACTCGCTCTGCATCGCGGATGAACACTGCCGCGCGCTGAAACTCGCCCGCCCGCGCCCGTTGCGACAGATCACCGGAGATGGCGACGACGTCGAACTTCTCGGTCTGAATCAGCGCCTCGATCGCCTCGATCTGGGCGGGGACAGCGGGCCGGCCGAAATGGAGATCGGATACGTGAAACACTGTCGTCATCCCTTCGTCACCGAGCCACTGCGAGATCCGCCAGCGCTGTCGCGATGGCGTCTGCCACACCGGGCCGCAACGAGGCCTTACCGTCTGCGGTAATGTCGCCAGACCACACCACACGTGATGTCCGAGTGTCAATCAGATAGGTTCGCAACGTGCCCTGCCGGAGCCCGCCACGGTTTCCCACCCGAAGCTCGACAGGCAGCAGTACGTAGCGCGCATCTCTGAAAGCGGCCATCGATCGAATTTGGGATGCGAGCGGCTGGCCAAGTGGGTCGTCCGACGGTTTTATGAGACGGCGCAGGCCGGCCGACGAAATCGCCCGGGGGTCGCCGACAATTCCGCCGCTTCGTCCGGCCGCTTCGACGATCGCCGGCGCGAAGGTCCACGTTTTCTCCAGACCCCGCTCGGTGAGCTCGGCCGCGATTCGCTCATCCACCGAAACCAGGAACGCGGCGCGCCGCGTAGGGTCTCTCAGCTCCTCGTACTCGCCCCGTCGCGCCAGGTCGACGGCCCAGGCGGCGCTGTCCTGAACCGACACATGCTGCACGGGAAGAATCACCAGCGGGCGCCCCGCCATGAATGCGAGCGGCTGCACCGGCAGTGGATTGGCAGCCCCACTTTCTGCCGGCCGCGGGCCGCCGCAACCCTGCATGACGACGGCGGAAAAAAGCAGCGCTGAGAAGACGTTCGTCAGGGAGGACATGATGTGATTGCGGGAAACATAACCGTTGAGCATTTTCACCGCCTCACTCCAGCCTTCCATCCTCATGCGCAAGATAACAGAGCCGATTCTGCTCGTGCTGACGGCCCTGCTCGGCGCAGCCAGTTTCGCATGGCTCGCGCTTTCCCGGGGCGAGTCGGTGAACGCCGCGTGGTTGCTGACGGCCGCCGTGTGCACGTACATCATTGCGTACCGCATCTACAGTCGTTTCATCAGCGCAAAGGTGTTTGAGCTCGACGACCAGCGCGCCACTCCGGCGGTCCGGCTGAACGACGGCCGGGATTACACACCCACCAACAAGTGGATTGTCTACGGGCATCACTTCGCCGCGATTGCCGGCCCGGGGCCCTTGGTTGGCCCCACCCTCGCGGCGCAGTTCGGTTTTCTGCCGGGCGCGCTCTGGATCATCGTCGGAGTGGCGGTGGGCGGAGCAGTGCAGGATTTCGTTATCCTCTGTTCATCTCTTCGCCGCGACGGCAAGTCGCTCGGCCAGATGGCAAAGGACGAGATCGGCCCCGTTGCGGGATACACCGCGCTTGTCGCTGTTCTCGGCATCATGATTGTTCTGATCTCCGTGCTGGCGCTGGTCGTCGTCAACGCTCTTAAATCGAGCCCGTGGGGAGTCGTGACCATCGGCTTGACTATACCGATCGCGATGCTGATGGGCGGCTACATGCGCTGGCTCCGTCCGCACCGCGTACTCGAGGCATCCGCAATCGGAGTTGTCCTGCTGATCCTTGCGCTATATGCCGGCCGCTGGGTGGCGGAGAATCCGGTGCTGGCGCCGATCTTCACGTTGAGCGGGCCCACCATCGCTCTGCTTATCATGGGGTACGGTTTTGCGGCGTCGGTGCTGCCGGTTTGGTTGCTGCTCGCGCCGCGCGATTACCTCTCGGCGTTTGTGAAAATCGGCGTCGTCATCGCGCTCGCGCTTGGGATTCTCATCGTCCTGCCACCGCTCCAAATGCCCGCAGTGACGCAGTTCACTGACGGGACGGGCCCCGTTTTCGCCGGCAAGGTTTTTCCTTTTGTGTTCATCACCATCGCGTGCGGTGCGATTTCCGGGTTCCACGCGCTCGTCGCTTCCGGAACGACTCCCAAGCTCATCGCACGGGAGACCGACGCACGGATGATCGGCTATGGGGCGATGCTCACCGAATCACTCGTTGCTGTGATGGCGCTGATTGCGGCGTGCGTGCTGACACCCGGAGTCTATTTTGCCATAAACGCTCCGGTTGCGGCGCTGGGCACGACCGCGGTGAGCGCAGCGGCGGCTATTCAGACGTGGGGATTCAGCATTGCACCGGGCGAGATGGAATCACTCGCGCGCCAGGTGGGAGAAACATCACTGCTCTCACGAACGGGCGGCGCTCCGAGCCTGGCGGTCGGCATGGCCAGCCTCTTCTCGTCGGTGTTCGGCGGCAGCGGTGCGATGGCACTCTGGTATCACTTCGCCATCATGTTCGAGGCCTTGTTCATTCTCACGACGCTCGACGCGGGGACGCGGGTCGGCAGGTTCATGCTGCAGGATCTGGGCAAACATATATGGGCTCCCATAGGTCGCGTTTCGTGGTATCCCGCAGTCGTCGGTTCGAGCGCCGTTTTCGTGGCAATGTGGGGATACTTTCTCTATCAGGGCGTGATGGATCCGCTGGGAGGAATCAATTCTCTCTGGCCACTGTTCGGGCTCTCCAATCAGCTGCTCGCCGCTGTCGCGCTCTGTGTGGGCACGACTGTTATCATCAAAATGGGCAAGGCACGTTACGCGTGGACGACGATCCTTCCGTTATCATGGCTCACGGTCATCACGCTGACCGGTGGCTGGCTCAAGATTTTCTCAGACAATCCAAGGCTGGGCTTCCTTTCACATGCCAGAATGCTCGAAGGCTTCATTGCGGCCGGCAATCTTCCGCCCGGCGTTCAAACCATCGAAGCCGCGCGCAGAATGATTTTCAACGATCGTCTCGACGCCGCGGTCGCCGGCTTCTTCATGGTTTCGGTACTGGTGATTCTCGTTGCTTCGGCAGTTGAATGGGCCCGGATTCTGAGTGGACGGAAGCGGCCGGTCAGCACCGAAGTGCAATTCAGCCACCTGCGTGATTTCGCCATCGATGCGACGGCCGGCGGGTAAATGCGGCCCTTTTGTGCCTGTGCAAAAGTCCATTCGAATTCCACCGAGCCCCCTCGGCGTTAGCGCAGAAGTCTATATGCGTCGGGCCTGACGGGATCCCTCTCACCTCAATCCATTTCATAAATGCGCAAAGCTCTGTTCGCGATTCTTTTTGCCGCTCCGCTCGCCGCACAACAGCCGGCGGCGTTCGATTTTTCCATCAGAAATATCATGCGGGGTCCCGAGCTGTACGGCCGGCCTCCCGGCGACGTTCGGTGGAGCGCTGATAACCGCTGGATATACTTCACCTGGGTTGCTCCGGGCAGTGACTGGCGTGAAACGCCAAAACGGTATCGCGTGCGGGCCGCGGCCGGCTCAAAACCGGAGCGAGTGTCGCCGGCGCAATTCGATTCAGTGGGCGGAATGGTCACTCGCGGTGACCGATCGCGAGACAACCGAATGGCAGTAGTGGAATACGATGGTGACCTCTACCTGACGGATCTGCGGAAAGGCACCACCCGTCGGTTGACCCAGACCATCGCGCGGGAGCGCAGTCCCGAATTTTCTGTCGATGCAGGCAAGGTTTTCTTTGTCCGCGACAACAACGTGTTTTCACTGGAGATGCAGGGCGGGGTAATCCGGCAGGTCACGGACCTTCGAAGCGGACCCGAGCCGGTGGATTCCGCGCGCCCCACCGGACAGCGCGGACGCCTCGAGCAACAGCAGCGTGAGTTGTTCGAGGCCATCCGCGACCGCGTACGTTTGGACAGCATCCAGAAGGCCGAGCGGCTGGAGCGGGAAGGTCGCGGCCTCAAGGCATACTACACGATGCGGGGAGAGGAAATCGCCTCGCTGTCGGTCTCGCCGGCGGGAACGGGACTGCTGATCTCGACGCGAATTCCCGTGCAGGGTAACCGGGTCACCGACGTACCGCGCTACGTTACCGAGAGCGGTTTCACAGAGGATATCCGAAGCCGAACGAAAGTGGGTGACGCCGAAGGCAAGGGACGTGTGGGACTTGTCTCATTGTCAGCTGGATCGATCCAGTGGCTGAAACCATTTCCTTCCGATACGGCAAATGGATTCGTGCAACTGCTCGGATGGAACGACGCGGGAACGCGGGCCGCGTTCTATGCGTTCACCGGCGACAGCAAGGTGCGGCTGCTCCAGTCAATCGATGCGTCCACCGGCAGGATAGTCACTCTGGAGACTCTTCGAGACTCTGCGTGGGTGAGCGGCCCATGCGGCGGATGCGGCGGATGGTATGACGCAGGACGAAGGTTCTGGTACGTGTCCGAAGCCGATGGCTTCGCGCATGTGTACACAGTAGCCGCGGATGGAACCGATCGCCGCCAGCTGACCCGCGGAAAGTGGGAGGTGAGGGGTGCAGAACTTTCTCCGGATGGAAAGTCGTTCTACCTGCACACCAGCGAAGTGTCGCCATTCGAGGTGCAGCTCTATCGGATGTCCGTAGCGGGCGGCGCCCGCGAGCGCATCACGACGCGGTCGGGGGGTCACGCAGCAGTCTTATCGCCCAACGGCGAATGGATAGCCGATGTCTACTCTTTCGTGAACCGTCCGCCCGACCTGTTCCTCATGCGTAACCGGCCGGGTGCGGCGATGTCACAGCTTACGGTGTCGCCGAGTTCGGAGTGGCTGTCGTTCAAGTGGATCGAGCCGGAGATCGTGATGATTCCGGCCTCCGATGGCGCAATGGTGCCGGCTCACATTTATCGTCCCAGGGACATGGGCGCTCAGCCGAACGGTGCCGGCGTGATCTTCGTCCATGGCGCGGGCTACCTGCATAATGTCGGCAATTTCTGGTCGTCGTATCCGCGCGAGTACATGTTCAATCAGTATCTCGCGTCAAAAGGTTACGTGGTGCTCGATCTCGACTACCGGGCATCGGACGGTTATGGGCGAGACTGGCGGACGGCGATCTTCCGGCACATGGGCGGCCGCGATTTGCAGGACCAGGTCGATGCGTCGCGATACCTTCGGAAGGAGTATTCGATAGATCCCGAGCGGGTGGGTATCTACGGCGGCAGCTACGGCGGATTCATCACGATGATGGCACTGTTCACGCACCCGAAGGATTTTGGCGCGGGTGCTGCGCTACGCAGTGTCACTGACTGGGCGCATTACAACAACGGCTACACCTCGGCGATTCTCAATTTCCCGCAGACGGACACGCTCGCGTATCGCCGGTCGTCACCGATCTACTTTGCCGAGGGTCTGGAGGATCCGCTGTTGATCGCGCATGGCATGGTCGATACGAACGTGCATTTTCAGGATGTCGTTCGGCTGAGCCAGCGTCTGATCGAGCTTGGCAAGAAGGATTGGGAGCTTGCGGTGTATCCGGTCGAGGACCATGGGTTTGTGCGACCGTCGTCGTGGACGGATGAGTACCGGCGGATCTTCGAGATCTTCGAGAGGTACCTGCCGTCGCGGGTGCCGGCGAGGAGCGCGGCCCGGTGATGGACCGACTCGCGCAAACCCTCGCCAGTATCGCGCGGTCGGTCCGCACGATATTGGGTGCCCCTGACTACGATCGGTATCTGGCGCACATGGGTGAGTATCACGGAGGCAGTTCCGTGCTTACGCGCGATGAGTTCGCCCGGGATCGGGCCGATACCCGCTACAACCGTCCCGGTTCACGATGCTGCTGACGTAAGGTGGCAGCGCGGTCCGGGGGGGAAACGTGAAGACAGGTTCGCGCTCCTTTGGCTGGATCCCCCCGTTTATGGTGCCGAGTCTCGCTGCGCTGTGACGCTTCCAATCGTGCGCGCCTGCCGGAGCCTCGCTTCTTCCGTTTCCATTGGTGGTTTCCAATTGTCACCCACGCAGCTGACCTTTTGCGTCACGTGACTCGTCGCACCAATGCTCATCGCGCCGCAGGGGAGCAGCCCGTTCGCCATTCGTAAAGGTGTTTCCGCGTCGTGAATGGCTTGGGCGAGGACGAAATAGCCCACGTCGTCGGACGACATCTCCGGCGCGGGAACGCATCCATATCCGCCCATCACCGACGGCCACGAGCAAGTGTGCGAAAATCCGAGAGCGTGGAGGAACTCGTGCTGGACGAGCGACCGTGACACGACGCCGGCACTTCTGAACGAGACCGAAGCGCCGGTTATCTGGTCGGACGTATTGAACTGCCAACGGGCGTAGCCAGCGAACCCGTAGGTATTGCCAATCCGCACGGTGATGCGATTCGCCGGATCGTGTTCGCTGACGGGTACGAACAACTGACGTCCAACTGCGCTTTCCATCGCCTTGAGCGCACTCCAGATCGTCGCGGAGTCGGCCGGGTCGAAGCCGGTAACAGCAACCGGTACGGGAAATGAGGGCCACGCTTCAACGCCGGTGCGAAATGTCTCGGGATAGAATCCGTTCACGCACTGATCGCCGGGTCTGCCACAGCGATAGAGTGCGTCCGACATGTCTGTCCTGATCACGCTGCCTGCGAACGCTCCAGACGTGAGAGAAACCGTCTTCGGAATGAAGACAACTGACACTGAAGCGGGCAAGTCGGCCCGGTTTGCAATCATTGCGCTCGGCCAACTGGCGTCCGAGCCGGTCGTGTCTCCGCGCGCAATGTATTGCACGGTATCAGCCAACAGCATCGAGCCCGAAAAGGTCCACGACGAGAGCTTTGTCGATCCAAGGGTCAGCGAATCATCGTCGCTCCGGAGAGTCAGAGTGTAACCGTTCAACTTCAGGAAACCAACCGGGATCGCTGCGCGCACGACGGCAGAGATGGGTGTTCGGGAAACGACGTTGACTGCAAGTGAGCTGGTTTTTCCATCTACAGTAGCGGTAACGATCGCCTTGCCAACGCCCTTCGCGGCCCTGGCCCAATCATTTGCGTCTACTTTTGTGACGGCGCCTGTAGTTGCTCCACGACCACCGCCGCCGGATGACGTTCCGCCTGCAGTGACCGCTTCGACCCCGGCGAATGGCAGCGAGAACGTGCCGGCGACGTCGCCGGTCAATGTCGCGTTCAGCGAAGCGATGAATGCGTCAACGATCAACGGCGCGACATTCTTCCTTTCTTCCGGCGGACCTTCGTCTCAAATTGCGGGTCAGTTACGTACGACGCCGGCACTCGCATTGCGACCTTTACGCCCAACGGGCCACTAGCCGCTAATCGGAGTTAAACCGCGACGGTTACGACGGGGGTCAAAGATGCTGGCGGCAAGGCACTTGGGGCAATGACAGCTTCAGCTTTACTACTGGTTTTTTACGACCGCTCCCGCGATGGCTTTCCTTTGGGGGATGGTGGTTGATGGTTCTGGCGTGTGCATTGAGGGTGCGACTGTTCGACAGGTGCGAGGGCGGGCCGTCGGCCAGAAGTATCGCACAGACGACGCCGTGCGACGCGTGGGGCTACGACGGTGGCTTCATTTTCGAGAATCTGACTCCTGGTGCGGAGATGACTTTGGAAGTATCAGCACCCGGTTATTCGGTGTACGAAAAGACGGTCGTTCCGTCGTCGGGGCCACAGATGTCGGTCCTGTTCACCCCAGCCCGGGATCAGCTCGAAAAGTTGCAGATCTCCTGACCCAGGAAAGGGGTGAGAACCAAGATCAGGATTCACA
The DNA here is from genome assembly GCA_037721215.1 of Gemmatimonadaceae bacterium. Taxonomy (NCBI): domain Bacteria; kingdom Pseudomonadati; phylum Gemmatimonadota; class Gemmatimonadia; order Gemmatimonadales; family Gemmatimonadaceae; species Gemmatimonadaceae bacterium. Next base: position 2,115 of record JBBJNV010000021.1, on the reverse strand, counting down.
CCCTACGAAATGGCTCCTCTCTCGGGGAGGAGGTCAACTATAGCAATACGTTTCACTTTGTACATTCTATAGCAACAGCGTTTTCAAATCTGCCGGCTTCTTCCACATGTTTGAATATTTCATCCGCACTGTCATTAAAACAGCAAGGCCTGCAACTTTTGAAACCTGCTTGTTGAAGTTCAAAAATTAACGACTTTTGATCCCACATCCATAAGTGTTCTGAATTGCCCATAGAATATTTGATTAGGCCCCGCAAGCTTGTGTCTCTATGCCGTTTGCCCAGCATGGTTGCCTTCAAAAACTCTGATGCCGGATTTGGGTATTGCTCAAAACTTTCGAGGTAATTTTCCGCTGCACTTTTAAGGTCGGGTACTACACACCGAAACAGCCCCCCAGGCTTTAACAGCTTATATGTATTTGCCAGAGCCTTGTTGAAATCATCATAAGACAGGTGCTCCAAAATGTGCGAACAATACAGGCCGTCACAGCTATCTTCATTCTCGGGCAATCCTGCTATGATGTCTCCGTATCGTACATTGGTCGGAAAACGCTGAATGTTTTTTTTATACAATTGACCCAAAAAAGGGATTTTTTCAATGCGTAAGGTGGGAGATGCATCGTAATTTACCCAGCCAGCCGGAGCGCTGAATCCACAGCCGTATTGCACATAATGTTTCATAGGGGCAGAGCAATTAACTGTGCTGACAATACGCCAGCATGATAAGAAAATGGAATGAGTCCTTTTCTGGTGATCTCCATAATTTTATAATCTAAGGCTGGTGATCTCAACCGGTGTGACCTCCTCCCCGTGCGGAGTCACTCAGGCTGTGAGTCGTTGGGGTGAGTTGTTGTTGTCCCTGCTCTTGCTTCTAAGTTCTCTTGCATACTCCTCGGGGTTTGGAAAGCGAGGCCGCTGTGTGGCCGAGTTTCGTTGTAATCCTTCCTCCAAGGCTCGAGCGCGTCGCTCAAGCGTAAACCACTCGGTGTTCAGGCACTCTTCCCGAAACCTCCCATAAAAGCTTTGGACGAACGCGTTCTCGACGGGCTTTCCTGGCCGAATGAACTGAAGCATCACGCCGTGTCGATGCGCTCATAGATCTGACGCTCGTCCCGAGAACTCAGGACACCAGGTATCGAGATAGGGATGCAAAAACGCCCCCCTCAGTGCAGTAACACCAAGCGGGGCGCGAGCTTACGAAAGCGAGCTATGGACTACCAGCGATAATGCGCGAACGCCTTGTTCGCTTCGGCCATGCGGTGTGTGTCTTCTTTCTTCTTGATCGCATTGCCTTCGCCTTTAGACGCGGCAATAACTTCGGCGGCGAGTTTCTCTGCCATCGACTTTTCCCCACGACCGCGCGAGAAAGTAATGAGCCAGCGCATCGCCAGCGCGGTGCGGCGATCGGGGCGGACTTCGACGGGAACCTGGTAGGTCGCTCCACCGACGCGGCGGCTCTTGACTTCGACGGCCGGCTTCAAGTTGGTGAGTGCCTGCTTGAAAATCGTCACGCCGCTCTGAGCAGTTCGAGTCTCTACGAGATCCATCGCGCCGTAAAAGATCCGCTCGGCGGTGGATTTCTTGCCCTGATACATGATGGCGTTGATAAACTTCGAAACCGTCTGGCTCTCGTACCGCGAATCAGGCAGAATCGGGCGTTTTACCGACTTCTTGCGACGGCTCATTTCTTCTTTCCTGCGGCAGCTGGTGCGCCGGGCTTGGGCTTTTTGGTGCCGTACTTGGAGCGGCTCTTGTTGCGTCCATTGACGCCGGAGGCGTCGAGCGAACCCCGCACGATGTGATACCGAACTCCAGGAAGATCCTTCACGCGACCACCACGGATCAGCACGATCGAGTGCTCCTGCAGATTGTGGCCTTCGCCCGGGATGTACGCGGTGACTTCGAAGCCATTGGTGAGGCGGACACGGGCAACTTTTCGGAGCGCCGAGTTGGGCTTCTTCGGGGTTGTCGTATATACTCGGGTGCAGACGCCGCGCTTTTGCGGGTTGGACTTGAGCGCGGGCGCTTTTTCTTTCTTCGGTACGTCGCGGCGACTTTGCCGGACGAGCTGATTGATAGTTGGCATTAAAGCTTGTGGGGTGTAAAAAATCCCCCGC